>DASPLZ010000464.1:0-6624 GCA_035627295.1 Phenylobacterium sp.
TCGATGAGGGTCGGGCCGAACATCATCACGCCCATGCCGCCGATCGGATTACGCGCGCCGATGCGGGCCATCTCCTCGGCCAGTACGCGGGCTTCCTGGCGCGACAGGCCGCCGCCGCCGTATTCCTTCGGCCAGGTGGGAACGCCCCAGCCCTTCTTGCCCATGCGCTCGCGCCAGAGGTCGGCGTCCCCGGTCGGCTTGCCGCCCATCATCGCCGCCATCTGGGCGGCCGGGTCGTCGCGCAGCGATTGCGGGAAGTTGGCCTCCAGCCACTCGCGCGCCTCGGCGCGGAAGGCGTCAAGCTCGGTGGCGCCGAAATCGGCCATGGCGTGGACTCCCGTATGAAATGGTCTTCTTGAAAAGGCGGCGATCTTAAATCCTTCCCCCGTCACGGGGGAAGTGGCCCGAAGGCGAAGCCGAGGGTCGATGGGGGAGGTCTGAGAGTGGCCTCCCACTTCCCCCATCGACCTTCGCCCCTTCGGGTCTCAGGCCACTTCCCCCATCCTTGGGGGAAGGTTTCACTTCGGATCCGGCAGGCCCAGCACGCGCTTGGAGACGACGTTGACGTTGATCTCCGAGGTGCCGCCCTCGATGGAATTGCCCTTGGAGCGCAGCCAGCCGCGGGTGGCGACCAGTTCCGGCCGCGCGAAGTCCTCGCCCTCCCAGCCGAGCCCTTGGTGGCCCATGGCCTCGACCATCAGCTCCGAGCGCTCCTGGGCGAAGGTGGCGGCGGCGTACTTGATGATCGAGGTCGCCGCGCTCGGGCCCTTGGAGGCCTTCGACTCCGCCGCCACGCGGGCGATGGTCTGGTAGAAGGCCTGGAAGTCCATCTTGTTCTTGGTGATGCGGCCGCGCAGGTCGGGGTCGGCCAGCGCCCCGGTCTCGTCCGCGCCGAGGTAGCGCTTGGCGATCTCGCCGAGGTCGCCCGAGGCGCCGCCGGCCCCGCCGCCGCCGCCGAAGCCGCCGGAGATGTTCTGGCGCTCGTACTGCAGCAGTCGCTTGGCGATTTCCCAGCCGCCGTTGAGGCGGCCGACGAGTTGATCCTTCGGGACCTTCACATCCTCGAAGAAGGTCTCGCAGAACGGGCTCTCGCCGCTGATCAGCTGGATCGGCTTGGGCGTCACCCCCGGGGTCTTCATGTCGATGAGCAGGAAGCTGATGCCCTCGTGCTTCTTCGAGGTGTCGGTGCGCACCAGGGCGAAGATCCAGTCGGCCTTGTCGGCGTAGGAGGTCCAGATCTTCTGGCCGTTGACCAGCCAGTGGTCGCCCTTGTCCTCGCAGCGCATCTGCAGGCCGGCGAGGTCGGAGCCCGCGCCCGGCTCGGAATAGCCTTGGCACCAGCGGATCTCGCCTTTCACGATTTGCGGGATGAACCGCTGCTTCTGCTCCTCGCTGGCGTATTCCAGGAGCACCGGCCCCAGCATCCAGATGCCGAAGGAGGCCAGGGGCGTGGCGTAGCCGCCCTTCTGCATCTCCTGCTGCAGCACCCGGTCCTGTTCGGGGGTCAGCCCGCCGCCGCCGTAGGCCGCCGGCCACTGCGGCGCGGTCCAGCCCCTGGCGCCCATGCGCCGCTGCCATTCGCGCAGCGGGTCGTGGGAGTCGGCGAATTTGCGCCCGCCCCAGACCGCCTCCTCGTCGACCTTCCGCTTCGGATCGCGCAGCTCGGCGGGATAGTTCGCCGACAGCCAGTCGCGCACCTCGGTGCGGAAGGCGTCCAGCTCGGTCGCGCCGAAGTCGGGCATGGCGGGTCTCCCTTCAGGTTGGCCGCACCCTAGCGGCGCCGCTCCGCCGGGAAAAGCACGTTCAAACATCTGTTCGAGCGGAATCGCGGCTATGTTGCCGGTCGCAACCATCCCAAGGGCGATCGGGGCCGTGAACACCCTGCGAGAGATTCGCCCGGCCGTGCTGGCCGCGGCCCCCAACGTCGCGGCCGCCCTGACGCTGGCGGCGGGGGCGATGCTGCTGGCGTCAGGCGCGACGCCGTCCGAACCGGTCCGCTTCGCGCGCCTGCTCGAGATCACTCCGGTGATCCTGATCGAGATCAGCCACTTCGTCTCCTCGATCTTCGGCCTTGTGCTGGTGCTGCTGGCGTTCGGCCTGCGCGCGCGGCTGGACGCCGCCTGGGCCGCCACCCTGGCGATCCTCGCGCTCGCCGCGCCGAACACCCTGCTGAAGGGGTTCAACTGGGAGGAGACGGCGGCCCTGGTGGTGCTGGCCCTGGCGCTGGCGCCGCTGCACGCGGCCTTCCCGCGCAAGGCCCGGCTCAGCCAGATGGAGATCACGCCCGGCTGGCTGTTCTCGGCCTTCGCGGTGCTGGTGGGCGTGGGCGTTCTGGGCGTCTGGTCGTTCATGAACGCCGACTACGCCGACCGCTCCTGGTGGCGGGTGCTGGGCGAGGCGGACGCCTCCCGCGCGATCCGCTCGTCGGTGGGCGCGGCGGTGGCGCTGACGGCGGTGGGGCTCTGGCGGCTCTTCTCGACCCCGGCGACGCCGAAGGTGGCGGGGGAGGGCGACCCGGATTTCCAGCGCGTGCGCGCCATCCTCGCCAAGGCCGAGGCCGCCGAGCCGGGCTCGAACCTGGCCCTGCTCGGCGACAAGCGGTTCCTGTTCTCGGAGAGCGGCGAGAGCTTCCTGATGTTCGGCGTGCGGGGCCGCTCCTGGATCGCGCTCGGCGCGCCGACCGGACGGGCCGACGAGCAGGCGGACCTGATGTGGCGCTTCCGCGAGATGGCCCACGCCCACGCCGCCCGCCCGGCCTTCTACGGCCTGGCCCCCGACCAGTTGACCATCGCCATCGACCTCGGCTTTTCCCTGCAGAAGATCGGCGAGGCGGCGGCGGTGCCCCTGGAGGGTTTCTCGCTGGCCGGCCGGCGGCGCGAGGTGCTGCGGCGCAACTGGCGCAAGGCTGGCGAGGCGGGCGCGGCCTTCGAGGTCGCGCCGCGCGAGGCCGTCCCGGCGCTGATGGACGACCTGGAGCGCATCTCGGACGCGTGGCTGGGCATGCACGCCGGCGGCGAGAAGGGCTTCAGCATGGGCGGCTTCGAGCCGCGCTACGTCGCCGAGTTCCCGGTGGCCGTGGTGCGTGTGGACGGGCGTATCGTGGCCTTCGCCACCCTCTGGACCACCGCCGGCAAGGCGGCCTTCTCGATGGACCTGATGCGCTACGGCGAGGAGGCGCCGAAGAACATCATGGACTACCTCTTCGTCGAGCTGCTGCTCTGGGGGCAGGCGGAGGGCTACACCGCCTTCGACTTCGGCATGGCGCCGCTGGCCGGGCTGGACGACCGGCCCCGGGCGCCGATCCTCAGCCGCGTCGGGCGGCTGCTCTACGAGCGCGGCGAGGAGATCTACAACTTCCAGGGCGTGCGCCGGTACAAGGACAAGTACGATCCGGTTTGGCAGCCGCGCTACCTGGCCGCGCCGCACACCTGGCAGCTCGGGTTCGTGCTGGCCGATGTCGGCCTGCTCTCGTCCGGCGGAGTCGCCGGCCTGGCGCGGCGGCCCCGGCGCTAGCGCCCGGTGGTCACGCCCAAGAGGTTGACCAGGTGCACGATCATCATCAGCGCGCCCGCCGCCGCCAGCAGCATCATGAACCGCCAGGGCGCCATGCGGACCCGGCCGGGCATGGTCGGGCGCGAGCCGATCCAGCCGCAGATCACCGCGGCGACGATGAACCCCGCCAGGATGGCTAGCGTCAGTTGCAGGCTCATGCCGCGACCGGCCGTCGCAGCAAGCTTCCGTTAACCGGTAACCTCTCGTTTACCATAACCGCGCGACCTTGCTCTGGTGGGGCCTAGAAGAGGCCGCCGTCGTCCACAGCTTAGGCGCTGCGACCGCTATATTTAGCGTTAAGGCCGCGTTTACACACTAGGACTCGGTGGCTAGCGTCCCAGTTGAGGGGCCTGGAGACCGATTCGAATGAGCGCGGGGGCGCCGTGGAGCGTGAAGGGGATCGACCCCAAGGCGCGGGAGGCCGCCAAGGACCTCGCCCGCCGCTCCGGCATGACGCTCGGCGAATGGCTCAACCGCATGATCCTGGAGGAAGACGGGCCCGAGGAGGTCTCCTCCCAGTCGTTCTTCGACCGGCCGACAAGACCGGCGCCTGGCGACGAGCCGGCGATCAAGCGCTACGAGGCGCCTGAACATCCCGCCGACGACATGGGCCGTGTGGCCGGCGCCATGGACGATCTGGCCCGCCGTATCGAGATCGCCGAAGCCCGCGCCGCCGAGGCCATCCGCGAGGTCGACGGGCGGGTGCGCGCGGCCCTGTCGCGCATTGACGCGGCCGAGCGTGACAAGGTGGCCGTGGCCTCGCGGTTCGAGGGCCTGGCCGACGAGATCGGCGGTGGCCAGGCCAAGCTGGTCGACCGCGTCCAAAAGCTGGAGCGGGAGGCCCAGGGGCCACGCTCCTTCGAGGCGCTGCGCTCGCTGGAGGCCGCGCTCGGCAAGGTCGCCAACCACCTCTACGAAGCCGACAGCCGCAACCGTCAGCGCATGGCCGATGTCGAGGTCAAGCTGGAGCGGGTCACCGATCCGGCCACCCTCCAGGCGATGATCGATCAGGTGGTGGCCAGCGCCGGCGAGCGGTTGGGCATGGCCGAGAGCCGCACCGCCGAGACCCTGAGTTCGCTCCAGAGCGCGTTCGCCGCGCTAGACGCGCGCATCGCGCCCATCGAGAAGGCCGACGTATCCGGCCGGCTGGAGCAGCTGGCCGCCAGCCTCACCCAGCGGATGGAGTCCGCCCGCGTGCAGATGGCCGAGCAGCTGCGCGCGGCCGCCGACGGGCGCTTCGAGCGGGTGGAGCGCAAGCTCGGCGAGCTTGGCGACCACGTAGCCAAGGCCGAACTCGCGTCCGCCGAGGCCATCGGCAAGATGGGCCGCGAGATGGTGCAGGTCGCCGACGCCCTGACCCGCCGCATGGGCGAGGTCGAGGTCCGCGGGACCCAGGCCGTGCAGCAGGTCTCGGGCGAACTCGCCCGCGTCTCGGCCACCGTCGACCAGCGCCTGGCCCAGGCTGAGCGCACCCAGGCCGAGGCCCTGGCCCGGCTCTCCGGCGAGGTCGGCAAGATCACCGAGCGGCTGTCCGAGCGCATCGGCGCGGCCGAGCGGCGCTCCGCCTCGGCGGTGGACGACGTGGCCGAGCAGGTGGCGCGCATCACCGAGCGCTTCAACCAGCGCCAGGAGCGCACCTCCGACGACCTGGCCGAGCGCATCCGCCAGAGCGAGGAGCGCACCGCCCGGCTCCTGGAGGAGGCCCGCGAGCGCATCGAAAAGCGCCTGTCCGAGCAGGTCCGCCGCGAGCCGGAGATGCCGACCGGTTGGCCCTCGAACGGCCCGCCAGGCCGAGACCTCGGGCCCGACCTCCTGGCGGAACTGTCGCCGGAGCCTCTGGGGGAGGACCCCTTCGGGCGCGCACGCCAGCAGGACGGCGAACGTTTCGAGACTCCCTTCGGCCGGGCCGGGGCGGGAGCTTCGGCCCAGCCGTTCCGCCGGGACGATCTCGACCCCATGATCGCCGAGGACCTGTTGGACGAGCGCGGCGGGTTCGACTCCACCGACGAGTTCCTCACCGTGCAGGACGAGCCGACGGCGCCCTTCGCGCAGGCGGAGAGGGCCGTCGAGGCGCCGATGGCCAGCGCCCCCGAAACTGTGGCGCAAGCCGAGCCGGAGCCGCCCGCCATTGAGGCGGCCGCCGATCCCACCGAGCCTGCGCCACGCCCCGTCGCGGCCGAGCGCGAGCCCGTCTTCGTCGACGAACCGTCGTCGTTCGAGGAGGCGGCCAAGGCTTCGGAAGCCAAGGACTCGACGGAGGAGGAGCCCGGGCCCTTCGCGCGACCGCTGACCACTCGCGAGATCATCGAGCAGGCGCGCGCCTCGGCGCGGGCGGCCTCGGCCGAGACCGCGAGCTCCTCGCTGCTCGCCGGCATCGCCAGCGGCAAGCGCAGCGGGCGCGGAAACATGCCGTCGGTGCAGACCGCGGCGCTGGTGTTCGTCGGCGGCGCGGCGCTGGGCCTTGGGGCCATCGGCTACCTGATGCAGGACAGCGGCGACGGCCTGCCGAAGCGGGTGGCCGAACAGATCGCGCTCGGCAAGCGCGGCCAGGAGATCAAGGGCGGCGAGGTCGATCCTTCGGCCAAGGCCGGCGCGCCGCGGCTGGCGGTGGCCCTGGCCCCGCGCCCCGCCAGCGCCTCGCCGGGCGCCGCGACCGCCCAGGCGCAGACGGCGGCGGTGGACAACGCCGCGCTCTATGGCCAGGCGGTGCGGATGATCGAGGCGGGCGACCCCAAGGGCGTGGAGACCCTGCGGCGGGTGGCCAACCTCGGACACGGCCCGGCCCAGTTCTACCTCGCCAAGCTCTACGAGAGCGGCGGCCGCGGCGTGAAGAAGGACATGGCCGAGGCCCGCCGCTGGACCGAGCGCGCCGCCCAGGGCGGTGAACGCAAGGCGATGCACAACCTGGCGCTCTACTATTTCGAGGGCGCCGGCGGGCCGAAGAACGCCGCCACCGCCTCCCAATGGTTCCGCAAGGCCGCCGACCTCGGCCTGGTCGACAGTCAGCACAACCTCGGCCGCCTCTACGAGGAAGGCTTTGGCGTGCCGCAGAACGCCGCCGAGGCCTACAAA
>DASPLZ010000465.1:0-5522 GCA_035627295.1 Phenylobacterium sp.
ATGGCGTCTACACCATCGAGAGCCTGGCGGCCTACGAGGCCTACCGCGCGCGCCTGAAGGAAAGCCCCCTGGGCCGCGAGACCTTCGCTCTCGCCGAGCGCGAAGGCTTCATCCGCCGCGAGGACCGCCTCTTCCTGAAGAAGGTCTCGGAGCCGCACGCGGCCCTGGTCCGGCCTTGAGCGCCCCGCGGGCGTGGACCTTACGAAGAAGCAATCCGCCATGCCATCAAGGCGCCTTGTTCGGGCTCTAGATAACCAACCCCTGTAGTCGGACTTTTTCGCGTCCACGTACTTCCGCTTGCCGAACCGAATACCTATCTGGCTGGTTCAAAGGGGGCGGACGATGTCGCGCGGGCGCGCGAAGCCGAAACCGTCCGGGAGTAGAAGGGGAACATCATGGCCGCATCCACTGCGCTGTCCGTCATGTCGCCGGAAGGCGGCCTGTCGCGCTATCTGACCGAAATCCGCAAGTTCCCCATGCTGGCCAAGGACGAGGAGTTCATGCTCGCCAAGGCCTGGAAGGAACACCAGGATCCCGAGGCCGCCCACCGGCTGGTGACCAGCCACCTGCGGCTCGTCGCCAAGATCGCCATGGGCTATCGCGGCTACGGCCTGCCGATCGGCGAGGTGATCTCCGAGGGCAACGTCGGCCTGATGCAGGCGGTCAAGAAGTTCGAGCCGGACAAGGGCTTTCGCCTCGCCACCTACGCCATGTGGTGGATCCGCGCCTCGATCCAGGAATACATCCTGCGCTCCTGGAGCCTGGTGAAGATGGGCACCACGGCGGCGCAGAAGAAGCTGTTCTTCAACCTGCGCAAGGCCAAGAGCCAGATCAGCGCCTTCGAGGAAGGCGACCTGCGCCCCGAGCAGGTCAGCGCCATCGCCACCAAGCTGGGCGTGCTGGATTCAGAGGTCATCTCGATGAACCGCCGGCTCTCCGGGCCGGACGCCTCGCTGAACGCGCCCCTGCGCGTGGACGGCGACGGCGAGTGGCAGGACTGGCTGGCCGACGACGACCAGATCAGCCAGGAGACGCAGGTCGCCGAGAACGAGGAGCGGTCCCTGCGCATGGGCCTGCTCGAAGAGGCGATGACCGAGCTCACCGACCGTGAGCGGCACATCCTCACCGAGCGCCGGCTGAAGGACGATCCCACCACCCTCGAGGAACTGGCCGGCCAGTACGGCGTCAGCCGCGAGCGCGTGCGGCAGATCGAGGTGCGGGCGTTCGAGAAGCTGCAGAAGACGATGCGGGCGGCCGCGCTCGACCGCAACATCGTCGAGGCTTAAGGCTCAGGCGGCGGCGACCTGCGGGTCGCCGCCGGATTCCTTCGGCAGGAAGGCCAAAAGCTCGGCCGAGATCTGCTCGGCCTGAGCGACGTTGAGCGGCCCCTTCACCGCCTCGGCCGAAATCCGCTTCTGGAAATCCGCCGCGGCCGCGGCCAGGGCGAGGTTGGACGTGGAAATGGCCGCCCGCTGCAGGTCGATCGCCTGGGCCTGCATCGAGCGCATGGCTTGGGCCGGGTCGGTCTCCACCGCGCCCACCGCCGACTTCAGGATCTTCAGCGCCTGGCTGATGCGCGCCGTATCGGGCGTCTCGCGCGCGTCGGTGCGTCGCTTCAGCGGCCCCGAATAGTCCCCCGAATTGAACCGCCGCCGATCGGGCCCGACATAGTGCACCGCCTCGATCCAGTCGCGCGGGCGCAGCGTCACCGCCTCCAGCCGCCGCATCAGGTCCTTGATGGTGAAGGGCTTGCGCAGAAACTCATGCACCCCGGCGTCGCGCGCGGCCATGATGGTGGCGGCGGTGGCCTGGCTGGTGGTCATCACAACCGGCGCCTGGCGGCAGGCGAAGTGGCTGTGGCGCAGGCTGCGGGTGAAAGTCACCCCGTCCATCCCCGGCCCCGCATGCTCGATGAAGATGATGTGCGGATCGACGTTCTTGGCCAGCGCCAGGCCCTTCTCGGCGTCGGGCGCGGTCCAGATCTGGCATTCGACGATGTTGCGCAAAAGATCGGTGAGGAGACGGCAGGCGGCGGGGGCCGGATCGACGATCAGCACCCGCTTCAGCTGCGGCGCCATCCGCTGGATCAACTTGTGGTCGGCGTTGAACACGGAGGGCCCCGGACCGGCGTCATCGAATCCGGCGACGATGGCAGGTTTTTGGTAAACAAAGGACTGACGGCGCGCGCCCTGCCGAAACCTGACGGCCGGGACGTTGTCGGAATTCCTCAAGGATATCCATGACCTCGCTCGGACCGCCAGGCGGCGGGAGAGGCGCGAGCCCGCCCTTAGTCGCGGAACGGGTCCCGCATCATGATGGTGTCGTCGCGCTGCGGGCTGGTGGACAGAAGGGCCACCGGCGCCCCGATCAGCTCCTCGATGCGGCGCACATATTTCACCGCATTGGCCGGCAGGTCGCGCCAGGAGCGGGCCCCGGCGGTGGTCTCGCTCCAGCCGTCCAGCTCCTCGTAGACGGGCGTGATCGCCGCCTGGTCCTTCAGGCCGGCCGGCAGGTGGCCGAGCGTGCGCTCGCCCAGCCGATAGCCGGTGCAGATCTTCAGCGTCTCAAGGCCGTCGAGCACGTCGAGCTTGGTCAGCGCGATGCCGGCGATGCCGTTCAGCGCCACCGACTGGCGCACCAACGCCGCGTCGAACCAGCCGCAGCGGCGCGGGCGGCCGGTGTTGACGCCGACCTCCTTGCCGACCGTGCCCAGGTGGTGGCCCACCTCGTCGTCCAGCTCCGTGGGGAACGGCCCCTCGCCCACCCGGGTGGTGTAGGCCTTGACGATGCCCAGCACATAGCCCGGCCCGCGCGGCCCCAGGCCCGAGCCCGCCGCCGCCTGGCCGGCGACGGTGTTGGAGGAGGTGACGAAGGGATAGGTGCCGTGGTCGACGTCGAGCAGCGCCCCTTGCGCGCCCTCGAACAGCACCCGCTCGCCGGCCTTCACCTTCTCGTCCAGCACCAACCAGGCCGGCTGGGCGAAAGGCAGGATCTTCGGGGCGATGGCCTTCAGCTCCTCCAGCAGGGCCGCGCCGTCATAGGCCGGCAGGCCGAGGCCTGCGCGCAGGGCGCCGTGGTGCGCCAGGAGGCGGTCGATCTTGGCCTCCAGCGCCTCGGGGTCGGCGAGGTCGGCGACGCGGATCGCCCGGCGGCCGACCTTGTCCTCATAGGCCGGGCCGATGCCGCGGCCGGTGGTGCCGATCTTCTGGGTGGCGGCGGCCTCGCGCGCCTGGTCGAGGTCGCGGTGCAGCGGCAGGATCAGGCAGGCGTTGTCAGCCAGCACCAGTAGGTCCGGCGTGATCTCCACCCCCTGGGCGCCGATCTTCTCGATCTCGCCGAGCAGGTGCCAGGGATCGACCACCACCCCGTTGCCGATCACCGAAAGCTTGCCCTGCACAACGCCCGAGGGCAGCAGCGCCAGCTTGTAGACATTGTCGCCGACCACCAGCGTATGGCCGGCGTTGTGCCCGCCCTGGAAGCGCACCACCACGTCGGCGCGGTTCGACAGCCAGTCGACGATCTTACCCTTGCCCTCGTCGCCCCACTGGGCGCCGATGACGGTCACGTTTGCCATGGATATCAGTCCTCCGCCTGCCAGGCGGGTCGCAGCACGCCCTTCGACAGGACTCGGCGCGCGGACATGGGATCGATTGTCAGGCGGCCAGAACGGCTCGGCCTAGAAGGCGTATATCAGCCGCACGCCCGCATCGTCCATGCCCTGGTTCTTGCCCGAGCCGAGGATGTTGCCGTTGGAGATGTGCACCCAGGAAAGCTCGGCCGACACCCGCTCGGAGAGCCGTACGCCGATGGCGATCTCCGGCTGGAACAGCACGTGCGAGCCGAAGTCGATCCGCGTGTTGTAGAGCTCCAGCCGGCGGGCGATCTCGGCCGGCGGCAGGCCCGGCTCGTTGACCGCCGGCAGGTCCACCTTGCCGTCGGTGTAGGCGAGGCCCAGTCCCGGCCGCACATAAACCCTGTCGGTGACCTCGATCGGCCAGGAGAGGCCCACCGCCGCGAAGTTCGAGGTCCCCTCCGAGTTGATCGAGACGAAGGCGTGCGCCTGCGGCCGGCCGATCATCTCAAAGGCCTCGATGCGGTCCGAGCGCAGGCCCAGGTGCAGGTCCACCCCGTCCTCGCGCCCCGCCGCGCCGACGCCGATGGCGTCGCCGATGAAGGTCACGTCGTGGGCGTAGGCGCCGACCAGGAATTCCCCCGCCCGCGCGCCGCCGGCGCCCAGCGCAAAGACAGCCGCCGCCAGAATCGCCCAGCGCATCCCTCTCTCCCGAACAGCCGCCCCAGCTATGGCGCCGAAATCCTCCCCCGCAAAGCCGGCGGGGCGGCTCCGCACCGAGAGGCCTTGCGTGGTTCGAGACGCGCTTCGCGCTCCTCACCATGACTAAGGTTAGTGCTGAGTTCGTCATCCTGAGGGCCCGCGAAGCGGGCGTCTCGAAGGACGCAGGGCCTCAGCGCCCCCTCCCTCGACGCCGGGATGAGCGCTAGAACGCAGAGATCTCACCGGAGCCGCCCGCCATGACCCGCCCCCGCTTCCACCTCGCCTTCCCGGTCCACGACCTCGCCGCCGCCCGCGCCTTCTACGGCGGCGTGCTGGGCTGTCCGGAGGGCCGCTCGGCGCCGGACTGGATCGACTTCGACCTCTTCGGCCACCAGATCGTCGCCCACCACGCCCCGGAGGAGGTCGGCCACCGCAAGACCAGCCAGGTCGACGGCGAGCAGGTGCCGGTGCGCCACTTCGGGGTGATCCTCGACATGGCCGGCTGGAACCAGATGGCCGAACGGCTGAAGGCGGCCGGGATCCGGTTCATCATCGAGCCGCAGATCCGCTTCAAGGGCGAGCCGGGCGAGCAGGCGACGCTCTTCTTCCTCGACCCCTCCGGCAACGCCCTGGAGTTCAAGGCCTTCGCCTCCGACGACATGGTGTTCGCCCGGTGAGCGTCACCTTCGCCGACATCGAGGCCGCCGCCGAGCGCATCGCCGGCCATGCGGTGAAGACGCCGCTCATCGAGAGCCCGGCGCTGAACGAGCGCGTGGGCGGGCGGGTGCTGATCAAGCCCGAGACCCTGCAGCGCGTCGGCGCCTTCAAGTTCCGTGGCGCCTACAACCGGCTCGTCCAGTTCACGCCCGAGCAGCGCGCCAGGGGCGCGGTGGCCTTTTCCTCCGGCAACCACGCCCAAGGGGTGGCCCTGGCCGGCAAGCTGCTCGGCATCCCCACCCTGATCGTCATGCCGGCCGACGCGCCCACGGTGAAGATCGAGGCCACCCGCGGCTACGGCGCCGAGATCCGCCTCTACGACCGCTTCAGCGAGGACCGCGTGGCCATCGCCGAGCAGATCCGCGACGAGCGCGGCATGACCGTGGTCCCCTCCTTTGACGATCCGCACATCATCGCCGGCCAGGGCACCGCGGGGCTGGAGCTGATGCGCCAGGCCGAAGCGCTCGGCGCCAGTCTCGACTGCGTGGTCTCGCCGATCGGCGGCGGCGGCCTGATCGGCGGGGTCAGCCTG
>DASPLZ010000466.1:0-5175 GCA_035627295.1 Phenylobacterium sp.
CAACCCCGCCCGCGAAGAGTGGGGCCGCCGCTTCGGAATGACCCACTTCGTCAACCCGACCACGCTGGCCGGCGACATCGTCCCGCACCTGGTGGAGCTGACCGACGGCGGCGCCGACTACACCTTCGACTGCACGGGCAACACCGTGGTCATGCGTCAGGCGCTGGAGGCCTGCCACCGCGGCTGGGGCGAGAGCATCATCATCGGCGTGGCCGAGGCCGGCAAGGAGATCGCCACCCGCCCCTTCCAGCTGGTCACCGGCCGGGTGTGGCGCGGCACCGCCTTCGGCGGCGCCCGCGGGCGCACCGACACGCCGAAGATCGTCGACTGGTACATGGACGGCAAGATCGAGATCGACCCGATGATCACCCACACCATGCCCTTGGAGGACATCAACAGGGCCTTCGACCTGATGCACGCGGGGGAGAGCATCCGCAGCGTGGTGGTCTACTGATGCGCGCCCTCGCCCTGGCCCTGGCCCTGGCCGCCGCGGCCGCCGGTCATCCGGCGGTGGCGCAGCAGCAGGTCGTTGACCCCGACTACAGGCCGAAGGTCGAACGCCCCGCCTACGCCGGCGACGGCCCCGTCGTGGTGATCGACGAGGCGCATCGCAACTTCCACACCGCCGACGGCCGCTACGCCCCCTTCGCGGCCTTGTTGCGCGCCGATGGCCTGACGGTGAGGCCGGGAAAAGTCGCGTTCGACGACACGAGCCTCGTCGGGGTGGGGCTGCTGGTCATCGCCAACGCCGGGTCCGCCGGCGCGGAGGACACCTCCACGCCGGCCTTCACCGAGGCCGAGACGGCGGCGGTGGAGCGGTGGGTCTCGGCAGGCGGCGCCTTGCTGCTGATCGCCGACCACGCGCCCTTCGGACGGGCGGCCGAGGGCCTGGCCGCCCGCTTCGGCGTCGGCATGGGCAAGGGCTGGGCCTTCACCCGCAACGCGCGGGGCGATGGCCTGACCTCCCAGCTGGAGTTCTCGCGCGCCGATGGGGCCCTGGCCGACCATCCCATCACGCGCGGCCGCGACGCCGGGGAACGGGTCGACCGCGTGAAGACCTTCACCGGCCAGTCCCTGACCGGGCCGCCCGGCGCCGCCGCGCTGCTGCAGCTGCCGGACCCGGCCTGGGAGGCGCCGAACCGGGACCGGCTCGACGCCGCCAATGCGGCTCTGCGGTCGGCCGGCAAGGGAACGCCCAGCCTCAAGGGGATCGCCGAGCCGGTGGCCGGCCGCGCTCAGGGCCTGGCCCTGGAGCACGGCCGCGGGCGGGTCGTGGTGCTGGGCGAGGCGGCGATGTTCTCCGCCCAGAAGGTGGAGTTCGAAGGCGACCGGCCCGACATGCGCATGGGCATGAACGTGAAGGGGAACGACAATGCTCAGCTCGCGCTGAACGTGATCCATTGGCTAACCCGCAAACTGCCCTGACCGCCCAGAGGCCCTGACGTGACCCTCGACATCACCGCCGAACACCGCGTCGCCGGCGGGACCCTGCGCTACTGCCGGCACGACAGCGCCGCCACCGGCACGGCGATGCGGTTTTCGCTGTTCACCCCGCCGGGCGAAGGCCCCTTCCCGCTGCTCGTCTGGCTCTCGGGCCTCACCTGCACGGAGGACAACTTCACCACCAAGGCCGGCGCCTACCCCGCCGCCGCCCAGCACGGCGTGGCCATCATCGCGCCGGACACCAGCCCGCGCGGCGAAGGCGTGGCCGACGATCCCGCCTACGACCTTGGCCAGGGCGCCGGCTTCTATGTGGACGCCGTCCAGGCGCCGTGGGCGGCCCACTTCGCGATGGAGACCTACATCGTCCGCGACCTGCTGCAGGCGGCTGAAGCTGCGTTTCCGCTGGACGCGGCGCGGCGAGGGATCTTCGGCCATTCGATGGGCGGCCACGGCGCCCTGACCCTGGCCCTGCGCCACCCGCAGCTGTTCCGCTCCGTCTCGGCCTTCGCCCCGATCGTCTCGCCCACCCAGTGCGACTGGGGCCGCAAGGCCTTCGCCGCCTATCTCGGGCCCGCCTCCCAGGCCTGGGACGAACACGACGCCGTCCGCCTGATCGAGGCCGGCGCCGCCAAAGGCCGCTTCGACGACATGCTGGTCGACCAGGGAACCGCCGATCCGTTCCTCGAAAGCCAGCTGAAGCCGCAGCTGCTGGAAGCCGCCTGCGTCGCCGCCGGGCAGCCGCTGACGTTGCGGCGGCAGGACGGCTACGACCACTCCTACTTCTTCATCGCCAGCTTCATCGCCGAGCACATCGCCTGGCACGCCGGCCGCCTGACCTGAAACATACCGCGTTTTTGACAGACTGACGCTACGCTAACCTTCCGGTTACCAAACCTCCCGCACCTTCGGTCGGACTGGGAGGACTACGATGACCGACGCCGCGTCCGCGCCGCGCGCCGAGGGCGATTCAGCCGCACGGCTGCTCGCCGCCTCCACCAAGAACCTGGGACCGCGCATGCTGAGCGCCGGCATCGTCTTCGCCGCCGCCCTGCCGGTGATGCCCTGGGCGATTCCGGCCGTCTGGCTGGCGATGACGTTCGGCATGGCCTTGGCCGAACTGCTGCTTTCGCGCAGCGCGCAGATGCGCGGCGGCGGCATCCCGCCCAGCCGCATCGTCGTCAGCGTGATCACCAGCAGCCTCAGCGCGGGCCTCGCCGCCGCCTTCTGGATGACGGAGATCCCGACGGCGCGCCTCTTCGCGATCGTCTATCTCTGCGTGTCGCTGTTCTACGTGCTGATGCAATACTATGCGCGCCTGCGGATGTTCATGCTGATCGGCGGTCCCTACATGGTCGCCATGGCGGCCGGCGTCGCCGAGATGGGCTGGCGGCATCTGCATGGCCCGGCGCCGTGGCTGATGCTGACCGTGGCCATGGCCGGGGCCAACATGTTCCACTTCTTCCGCAACGCCCGCAAACAGCTGGACAGCTCGCGCGCGGCGCTCCGCGCAGCCAAGGCCGAGGCCCAGGAGCGCGGCCTGGTCGCCGAATCCGCCAATCGGGCCAAGAGCCAGTTCCTGGCCACCATGAGCCATGAGATCAGGACGCCCCTGAATGGCGTGCTCGGCATGGCCCAGGCCATGGCCGCCGAGAAGCTCTCCAAGGTGCAGCGCGAGCGGCTGAGCGTGATCCGCCAGTCCGGCGAGGCCCTGCTGGCGATCCTCAACGACGTGCTCGACCTCTCCAAGATCGAGGCCGGCAAGTTCGAGCTGGAGACCGTCGAATTCGACCTCGGCCAGGTGGTCAACGGCGCCCACCAGGCCTTCACGGCCCTGGCCAACAAGAAGGGGCTTTCCTTCTGCCTGACCGTGGAGCCGCAGGCGCAGGGCGTCTACCTGGGCGATCCGACCCGCATCCGCCAGGTGCTCTACAATCTGATCTCCAACAGCTTGAAGTTCACCGAAACCGGCGAGGTTCGCGTGCTCGCCCGCCGCGAGGGGCAGAACCTCGTCCTGTCGGTCGCCGACACCGGCATCGGCATGTCGCCGGACCAGGTCTCGCGCCTGTTCCAGAAGTTCGAGCAGGCCGATTCCTCGACCACGCGCCGGTTCGGCGGCACAGGCCTGGGTCTGGCCATCTGCCGTGAGCTCTCGCAGCTGATGGGCGGCGCCATCAGCGCCGACAGCAAGCCTGGCGAGGGCAGCCGCTTCACTGTCGCCCTGCCGATCCCGCGCCTGCGCGATCCCGACGCCGTCTGCGTGGCCGATCCGGCCGCCGAGCCCGAGGCGGTCGAGGCCCTGTCCCTGCGGGTGCTGGCGGCGGAGGACAACACCGTCAATCAGCTGGTCCTCAAGACCCTTCTGCACCAGATCGGGGTCGACCCCGTGGTGGTCGACAATGGCCGCAAAGCCGTCGAGGCTTGGCGCGGGCAGGCCTGGGACGTCGTGCTGATGGACGTGCAGATGCCGGAGATGGACGGCCTGGAGGCCACCCGCCGGATCCGCGAAGCGGAGGCCGCCGAGGGCCGCGCGCGCACGCCGATCATCGCGCTCACCGCCAACGCCATGGCCCACCAGGTCGAGCAGTACCTGGCCTGCGGCATGGACGGCCATATCGCCAAGCCGATCGAGGCCACGCGCCTCTTCGCCGTCCTCGCCCAGACTCTGGACGAGGCCGAATCCGCCGAGGCGGCCCAGGCCGCCGCCTAGCGCGCCGGCGCGCCGCCCTTGACGGAAGCGGCCCACGCCGTCATACACCCCGCCTTCCCGTCGCCGGCCTTGGCCAGCGGCGCGGAACCCATGACGGGTTGATGCGAAGCCGCCGTTGAAATCGCGCCTCTTTGGATGCGCCGGCCCGCGTCGAACAGGAAGTGACCATGTCCAAGCGCCAGAGCGCCAAGTACAAACTCGACCGCCGGATGGGCGAAAACATCTGGGGTCGCCCGAAGTCCCCGATCAACAAGCGCCCCTACGGCCCCGGCCAGCACGGCCAGCGCCGCAAGTCCAAGGTCTCCGACTTCGGCCTGCAGCTGCGCGCCAAGCAGAAGCTGAAGGGCTACTACGGCAACCTCACCGAAAAGCAGTTCGGCCGCATCTATGAGGAAGCCGCCCGCCGCAAGGGCAACACCTCGGAGAACCTGATCGGCCTCTTGGAAAGCCGCCTGGACGCCATCGTCTACCGCGCCAAGTTCGTGCCGACCCCCTTCGCCGCCCGCCAGTTCGTCAACCACGGCCACGTGCTGGTCAACGGCAAACGGGTGAACATCCCGTCCTACCGCGCCAAGGCCGGCGACGTGATCTCCGTGCGCGAGCGCTCGCGCAACATGGCCCTGGTGCTGGAAGCCCTGCAGTCGGTCGAGCGCGAGACGCCGGACTATCTGGAAGTCGACGGCAAGACCATGAGCGCCAAGTTCATCCGCGCCCCGGAACTGGCCGAAGTGCCCTATCCGGTGAAGATGGAGCCGAACCTGGTCGTCGAGTTCTACGCCTCGTAAGGCGTCAGGACGATCCGGCCCTGAAGGCCTTGAGGAAGCCCCGGTTCGCCGGGGCTTCTTTCGTTTCGGGCGCTGACCAGGGCCACGGCGTCTTGATCGCCGCCAGGGCCGCGGCGAAGGCCAGGCCGGCCAGAGGCGTTGCGACGACACCGACGACCAGTGCGCCCCCCAGCAGCGACTGCGGCCAGCCGACCGTGCGCCAGCCGATCACCCAGCCCAGCGCCAGCGGCGCGAGCGGCG
>DASPLZ010000467.1:0-6671 GCA_035627295.1 Phenylobacterium sp.
CCTTGGAAAGCAGCTGTTGCTGGCGGCGGGCGAAGTCGTCCTTGCCGATGTTGGCCCCCTTCACGACGGCCTCGCGGGCGCCGACGCGCTTGAACCAGGCCTGCAGGTTGGGGAACTCGGCCAGGTCGATCCCCAGCATCTTGTAGCCGCGCGTCCAGGGCCAGGTGGCCATGTCGGCGATGGAATAGTCGCCGCCGAGATAGTCGGCCTCGCCCAGCCGCCGGTCCATCACCCCGTAGAGCCGCCGCGCCTCGTTCGTGTAGCGCTCGATGGCGTAGGGGATCTTGTCCTTCTGGTAGTTGAAGTGGGCCGCCTGGCCGACCATCGGCCCTAACCCCGCGCACTGCCAGTAGAGCCACTGCTCCACGAGCGAGCGGGCGCGACGCTCGGCCGGATAGAACCGCCCGGCCTTGTCGCCCAGGTACTGCAGGATCGCGCCGGTCTCGAAGATGGCGATCGGCGCCCCGCCCGGCCCGTCCGGATCGACGATCGCCGGCATGCGGCCGTTAGGCGAGAGGACCAGGAACTCCGGCCGCAGCTGCTCGCCGGCGCTGATGTCCACCGGGACCAGCCGGTACGGCAGGCCGGTCTCCTCCAGCATGATGGTGATCTTCCAGCCGTTGGGCGTGGGCCAGAAGTGCAGGTCGATCATCTCGGGCTCCTCAGGCTACGGCCAGGCGGTTGCCGACGCGCGTCAGCGGCCGGGCGAGGTCGATGGCCAGGAGCTCCCGGGCGCCGATCTCGCCGGCGAAGCCGTCGCAGGCGCGGCGGTCGTCGGGCGGCAGGGCCGCGAGCCAGCGCAGCGTCCGCTGCAGCAGCCACAGGGAGTGGCCCGAGGCGCCGTGGGTGATCGTCCGGCCGCGGAGGGGGACGGTGACCTGACCGAGGCCGGGCTGATCCTCATCCTGATCGGAGACCGGCGAGCCCGGCGGCCGGTCGGGATGGTCGGCGACCCAGCCCCGCCAGAGGTCGGCCGCCGCGAGGAACCACGGCCCATGATCCTCAACGAAGGCGCCCAGCAACCGGACCACCGTCGGCGGAACGGCGTCGCCCGGCAGCCAGTCCATCGGCGTCTCGGCGAACTCCGGCGACTGGATCTCCGGGGTGTTCATGTGCTCGACCCAACGGAACACGCGCGGGCTGCGCCGCTGCATCAGGTGCAGCGGATAGGGATCGCGTCCCAGGTGTCCGAACAGCGGGGCCATCAGGGCGAAGTCGCCGATGCTGGGCAGGCCGCCGAAGAAGTAGGGCTGGGTCGTGAAGTGCTCTTCGAGCGTATCGAGCAGGTCGAAGTAGATGGCGTCCATCGCCGGGTAGAGGTCCGGCGTCACGCCCATCCGCGCGCGGTGGCCGTCCATCCGCCGGGCGATGATCTCGCCGTAGTGGTCTAGCTCGGCGTTGGTCCCCTGCGGCTTGAAGCTGCGGCCGAACTCGCGGGAGACGAAGAGGTAGTTCTCCTCCCGGAAGTTCCAGCGGTAGTGCCAGGCGATCTTCAGCGCCTCCGAGGCGAAGAGGTCGACCAGGTAAGCCGCCAGCCGCTGGCGCGGCCCCGGCGGCAGGGCCGGCGGATTCGGAAAGCGCGCCTCCAGGTGCTCGAAGATCTCGGTGGTGTCCTGCACCACCGTCCCGTCCGGCGCTTCGAGGATGGGGATGCGGCGGGAGCGGGCCGCCGGGCTCACCGTCTCGCGGAACCGCGGGTGGCTCGGCAGGCGCTCGATGAAGCGGACGCCCTTCTTGCGCAGATAGCTGCGGGTCTTGGCGGTGTA
The DNA here is from genome assembly GCA_035627295.1 of Phenylobacterium sp. GTDB lineage: Bacteria > Pseudomonadota > Alphaproteobacteria > Caulobacterales > Caulobacteraceae > Phenylobacterium. Next base: position 1,767 of record DASPLZ010000467.1, read on the forward strand.
GAACGAGGCGTAGGCGCCGTAGAGCACGTACGGCGCGTCGCCCGATGCTCCCTGTTGCGCCACCTTGAAGGCCCTCCCCACGCCGCCATCGAGCTCTCGCGTTTACAAGAACCGAAATTCCGGTTCAGTTCAAGATGCGAGCGAGAGAATTCGGCAGAGGCCTCGCTTAGGGTTTGCGAACTCCCAGGTAGCTCGCCAGCATGGTGGTCAGGCTGTCGATCACGAAGGGCGTACCCGCCCGCTCGCCGGTGACCTCGGTGCGCATGCCGCGGTGGATCAGCGCCGCCTCGATGGTCCGCAGGCCGAAGATGCAGGCCTCCTCCAGGTTCTCTTCCAGCCCCTCTCCGCGGGCCCGCAGAAAGGCCGCCAGCTGGCGGCCAGAATGCTCGTCGGCGGCGCGCAGGGCGGGAATGTAGATGTGTCCCGCCCCGGCCAGGGTCCGCTGGAAGAGCGCGCGGAAGAAACCAGGATGGCGCTCGATCACCCGGGCGGTGTTCTTCACCAGGGTAGCCAGGACCTCGTAGGTCGGCTTGTCCGCCCACGGCATGGCCAGGAAGCGGTCCATGTTGTTCTTGATCCGCTCGGCGAACTGGATGTGCAGGGCGCGGAACAGCGCCTCCTTATCGCGGAAGCGGCGGTAGAAGCTGCCGATCGAGCACTGGGCGGCCGCGGCGATGTCGCCCACATGGGCCTCGTCGTAGCCCTTGCTGGCGAACACCTGCTCGCCGGCCTTGAGGAGGCGGGCCTGCGCCTCGCGGCTTCGCGCCTGGTTGGCCGGGATGACGCCGTCGATGTCCTCGATGTTGGAGGCCTGGTTCGCCACGTTCTTCGCCTTTCTCGCCCCCGCCCTCGAATCGTCCCGAGCGCGTCGCGTTCCAATGACACAACCTGAACGCATCAACCAACGGAACGTCCATTCCGCTCTCGATCACGGACGACTGCTCATTGCATGCGCACTTGACCTTTGAATCAAGCTGGGAAATCATCGGAACCGTTATTCCGGTTCATATCACTGCGTTTGTCGGTGCGCTAGGCAGCTGATCGCGCATCAGGGGGGATCGATGAGCGACAGCAGCCCGGCGGCCAGGCCCGCCAGCGGCCACGCCAACTATGCGCTCGGCGTGCTCTTCTGCGTCTATGTGGTCAATCTGATCGACCGGCAGATCCTGTCGATCCTGATGGAGCCCATCAAACGGGACCTCAATCTGTCCGACACCCAGCTCGGGCTGCTCTCGGGGCTCTCGTTCGCCCTTTTCTACGCCATCGCAGGCATCCCCATCGCGCGCGCCGCCGACCGGATGTCCCGGCGCAACATCATCGCCGGCGCCCTAGTGATCTGGAGCGCGCTGACCGCCCTCTGCGGCGTGGCGCAGAACTTCTGGCAGCTGATGCTGACCCGCATCGGGGTGGCGGTCGGCGAGGCCGGCGGCGGCCCGCCGGCGCACTCCATGCTGGCCGACTTCTTCCCGCACGGAAAGCGCAGCACGGCCCTGGCCATCTATTCCTGCGGCGTGCCGGTGGGCGTGCTCATCGGCCTCGCCGCCGGCGGCTGGCTCAACCAGGCTTTCGACTGGCGCATCGCCTTCGTGGTGGTCGGCCTGCCCGGCGTGATCCTGGCGGGCGTCCTCTTCTTCACGGTGAAGGAACCACCTCGCGAGGCGACGCCCGCCGCACCGACGGCGGAGGAACCGCGGCCCTCCACCATGGAGGTGCTGAAGACCATCTGGGCGATCCGCTCGTTCCGCAACCTGGCGGTGGCGACGGCCCTGCACGTCTTCTCCGCCTACGCCCTCCTGCAGTGGAACCCCACCTTCATGGTCCGCACCTACGAGCTCGGCACCGCCCAGGTCGGCCTCTACCTCGGCCTCCTGGTGGGCGTGTGCAGCGGGATCGGGACCTTCCTCGGCGGCTGGCTGGGCGACGTCTTCGCCAAGCGCGGCCAGCGGTGGTACGCGCGGCTGCCGGGGCTCGAGATCGGCATCACCGTGCCGTTCTACTTCGGGGCCTATTTCGCGCCGAGCTTCGAGATCGCGCTGGCCTTCCTGGTGGTCCCCACCCTGCTTTCCAACGCCTTCACCGGGCCGGTGTTCGGGGCGATCCAGTCGCTGGCGCCGCCGCACATGCGGGCGATGGCGGCGGCCTTGCTGCTGTTCGTGATCGCGGTCGTCGGCCAGGGCCTGGGGCCGCAGGCGGTGGGCCTGCTCAGCGACCTCTTCCGCTCGCAGGCGGGGAACGACTCGCTGCGCTGGGCGATGGCGGTGATCGTGTTCTCGAAGGTGCTGGCCAGCTGGCGGTTCTGGGTGGCGGGCAAGCAGCTGGAAGAGGACCTGGAAGCCGTGAAGGGCTGACGCTCCGGGTCGGCCGCCCACCCCAGGACACGTCATCTGCGCCCTCATGACGAGGATGACGTGGATTGGAATGGGGGTGGTCCGCGCCGCCCCTTAGTTGCCCCAGTAGACGTACTCGTCGCTCTCCGCCTGGGGAGTCTCGAGGGTGTGGTCGAGCATCACCGCCGTCTGGCCGAGCTCGGGCCACATGGGCTTGGCCTGCTGGGCGTTATGGGCCGCCAGCAGGGCCTTCAGCTCGGCCACCTTCTGGGGGTTCGCCGCCGCCAGGTTGTTGCGCTCGGTCGGGTCGACCGAGAGGTCGAAGAGCCAGTCCTTGGCCGGCCGTTCGGTGACCTGCAGCTTCCAGTCGCCGGCGCGCACCACCTGGTAGGGCCCGGTGCGCCAGAAGAGCGTCTCGTGCGGACGGCCCGTCTTCTGACCCTTCACGAAGGGGATCAGATCGACCCCGTCGTAGACCCGGTCGCCGGGAAGCTTCGCGCCCGCCGACGCCGCGACCGTGGCGAAGATGTCGAAGTGCGAGACCGGCGCGTGGTAGGTCGAGCCGGCGGGGATGGTCCCCGGCCAGCGGACGAAATAGGGCGTCCTGATGCCGCCTTCGAAGAAGGTCTGCTTCCAGCCGCGGAACGGCCGGTTGATTTCCGGCAGGCCGATGTAATAGGCGCCGCCGTTATCGCTGGTGAAGATGACGATGGTGTCCTTCTCCAGCCCCTGCTCCTGCACCGCCTGCAGAAGGCGCCCGACGTTGCGGTCGAGCGAGCGGATCATCGCCGCGTAGATCCGCATCCGCCGGTCCTTGATGTAGTGGAGCGCCTCGAAGTCCTCCTTGGTGGCCTGCAGCGGCGTGTGCGGGGCGTTGTAGGCCATGAACATGAAGAACGGCCGGTTGCGGTTGGCCTCGATGGCCCGCACCGCCTCGTCGGTGAGGTAGTCCGTCATGTAGCGCTTGGGCGCGAAGGCCTCGCCGCCGTCCTTGCGGACGTAGAACTGCAGGCTCTTCCAGAGCTGGATGTCGATCGGGTCGAACTCCTGACGCGCCTCGACCCCGCGCGGGTCGCCCGGCGGCAGGAACATCGAGCCGCCCGGCGTGAAGCCGAGGGTCTCGGAGAAGCCGCGGTTCTGCGGCTGGAACTGCGGCGATTCCCCCAGGTGCCACTTGCCGAACTGCAGCGTGTGGTAGCCGGCGTCCTGAAGCAGCTTGCCGATCATGATCTCGCCGGTCGGCACGCCCATCTCCGAGGTCGGGATGATGTCCTTCTCCCGGTCGGCGAAGTAGACCGGGTTGCGGATGCCGTAGTTGAAGGCCCGCACGCTGCGCGCGAAGCCGAGCGGCACGGGGGTGAATTCGAACCCGAAGCGGGTCGGATAGCGCCCGGTCATCAGCGCCGCGCGCGAGGGCGCGCAGGTGCCGTGGCCGGTATAGCCCTGGTCGAAGCTGACGCCCTGGCGGCCGATGGAATCGATGTTGGGGGTCGGGACCGCGCCCCCGGCCACGCCGCTGCCGCCGCCGGCGAAGGTCAGGTCGTTGTAGCCCAGGTCGTCGGCGACGATGAGGATGATGTTCGGCTTGCGCTTGCCGGCCGGCGGCCTGGCCGGCCCCTGCTGCCAGACCACGTCGCGCGGCGGGCCGATGACCGCCCGGGGCCGCTCGGTTGGAACGTGCGCCGGGGCCTGGGCCGGAGCAGGGGCGCCGAGCGCCAGGCATCCGGCGAGCGCCGTCGCCGCCAGCAATCCGAGCCGTTTCCTGTCCATCGCCTTAGCCTCCACCTCGCCCTTGGTTTTGAGATCGCGCCCTAGCGCGGCTTCAAGCCGGCCTTCTCGAGCCGCCACTTGAACTGGTCGAAGCGGTCCTGGCCGAAGAACGGCTCGCCGTTGAAGACCATCAGCGGCACCCCGTAGTGACCGCCCTTGCGCTGAGCCTCCTGGCTTTCCTCGATGGTGCGGCGATAGCGCTGCGGATCGGCGGCCACCGCCGCGTCGAGTTCGGCCAGGTCGAGCCCCGCGCGCGCTGCGGCCTGCGCCAGCTGATCGCCCGCGGTCCAGTCGTCCGTGCCGCCGCCCCAGATCAGCTTCGAGACCTCGTCGAGGAAGGCCAGCCCCTTCCCGCGCTCGCTCGCCGCCACGCCCAGGTGGCTCAGGCGATGGATATAGGGCTGCTCCTTCGGGTACTTGCCGTCCATGTCCGCCTGCACCGGGTCCGGCCGCGCCCAGCGGAACGGCAGGCCGAGGAACTCGGCGGAGCGGAAGACGTCGACCATGAAGTAGCTGCGCCACAGCGGGTCGTTGCGGTCGAAGAACTCCGGCGTACGCACGGCGATCGGGTAGACGACCCGCACGTTGCACGCGACGTCGTAGTCCCGCTCCAGCTCCACCAGGCGGCCGGTGACGAAGTAGGAGTAGGGCGAGCGGAAGGACCAGTAGAGGTCGTAGGTCAAGGTCATGGGCTACGGCCCTCCTTCAACGAAAAAGCCCGGGAGGCCGCGCGAGACGGCCTCCCGAAGGCAGGGAGGGACACCCTAGAACTTCATCGAGGCTTCGACGCCATAGGTCCGCGGCGGGG
>DASPLZ010000468.1:0-3293 GCA_035627295.1 Phenylobacterium sp.
TGATCGTAAGGTTTTGGAAGGCGAGGTGGGCGTCCCGCCGCTTCACGCCCGCCGCCAGAAAGCCCCCAAGTCCCGCGATCCAGGAATCCGCCAACGCCTGCATGATGGCGGCCCGCTCAGACAACCCATCGGTGTCCAGACGCGCCAAGGTGCTGCTGTGCTCTGCTCGCAGGATGGTGGCGGCGATGGCCAGCTTTCCGACCGTGACCACGCCCGGCGTCTCTTCGTGAGTGAAGAGCATGTCGTCGATAGACCTGAAGTTCCGCACCCCGTGGGCGATCATGCGAGCGGCGATCAGCAGCGGGCGGGCTTGCTCAGGGCCCAGGGCGCGGATGCATTCGGCTATCGCTTGGTCCCCCATAGGGCCTGAAGCCGGTCCCAGCGCTTCGGCGATCCGCTTGATCAAGCCCGCGCCGGTCGGCAGCCCGAAGTTGACGCTCGCGCCGGCCCCGAGGATCAGGACGGTGTTCTTGGCCAGCACCGCTAGCGTCGCCTCAAGATCATCATGGCCTGCCGGTCGGCGGAGCGGTCTGAGGGGATCGTCTCTATGGCCTCGAACCAAGGCCCGCTGAGCTCGGCCAGGAAGGCGCGGGTGGTGACCGCCGCCATGAAGTTCGACCCCTCGAGGCTGCGGGTGAGCAGGAGGTGGCCGTCGCGCTCCACCAAGTCGCGATCGTCGCCCTCGACCCAGTCCTCGTCGTGGAAGGTGACGATGGCGAGGCCGCCTTGGCGCAAGACGCGGTGGAAGTCGTCGAGCCACAGGCGGGTGGTTTCCACCGTCAGGTGGGTGAGCACCGAGCGGGCGTAGAGGACGTCGATGGACGCAGCCTGGAGGCGCATGGGCGGGCGGAGTCCGCAGACGGCGTAATCGCCGGCGAGGTGGCGCTGGGACCAGGCGATCAGCCGGCGGTTGATGTCGACGCCGGAGAAGCGCCCGCCGCCGGCCAGGACCTCCGGCGCCAGCCAGCGCGCGATGCGGCCACAGCCGCAGCCGAAGTCCAGCACCCTGGCGCCGGCGAAGAGGTCGATCCCGTGCCGGGCGGCGGCCGCCCGCATCCGCTCGGCGTCCAGCCGCCCGTGCTCGCTGAAGAACACCGGGTCGGGCGTCGAGCTGACCAGGGTGATCAGGTAGGGCGGCGGATAGGGCCTGCCGTCGTCCTGAGCGGGCCTTACAGGGGCGCTGGCGGCACGGTGGCGCTCATAGAGGCGGAACACCGGCCCCCAGAGCCCGAGGCGCTCCAGGGCGATCCTGAGGCCGCGGGTGAGGCGGCGGCGCAGCGGCAGGCCGTCGAGCGTGTAGGCGGAGGAGCGCGTCATGGGGCGGATTGGCCTGGAGGGTCCGTCGGGGCGGATTGCGCCGAAGGCTTGATCTTCGCCAGCTTCTCCTCGGCCCTGCGGAGGGCGCTTATTGGGTCGAGGTAGATCTGGAACCACTTGATGGCGTGGAGGGCGGCCCAGAGGGCCGCGAGCGTCGCCGCCATCCACCAGACGAGGGCGGCGAGGGCCATCACCGCCCGCAGCGCCGCCTCCCAGCGGGCCTTGGCCGTGTCCAGCGGAGCCGAAGGAGGCTCGCCAGGGTCCAACATGAGCGCCGACCAGGCCAAGACCCCGAAGACGGTTAGATGGATCAGCCCAATGGCTAGCGCCGCACGCGGCTGTTCCACGATTTCCTTCAGCTGGTCGATCCGAAACTGCGCCCGTTGGCGGCGACCGAGTTCGATCCCGCCTCGAAGGCCGGCGAGACGCCGCGCGGTGGGCGTGTAGATCGCCTGCGACAGGAGGTTGACCAGGACCGCGCCCAGAAGACCGCCCACGGCCGCCCAGAAGGCGGTCCAGCCTGGCGCTTCGAGCAACGTCGAGAGATTCACTACGGCACCTTGGGGCGGCTTGAGCCGGAGGGTTGCTCGGGGCGGATTGAGCCGTCGGGTTCGTCGTCGAGGTCCTCGGGCTCGATCTGCACCACATGCACGGCTAGGCCGGTGTCACGGAGGCGCTGTAGGGCGAGCCCAGCGCCGGCGTCGGCCAGCCCTTGCCACAGCTCCCCGTGCTCGGCCGGGTCGAGGCGTTGCAGCGGCTGGTCGCCTGGATCGAAAAGCGCGCCGTCTGAGCGCCGGGCCAACGCCATGAGCGCCTGGATCGCCGCGCCGCTGGGCGGGCGGATGACTACGGTTTCTCCGGTCTGCGAGCGCTTGGCCATGCGGCTGGCGATGCTGACCAGGTGGTTGACGTAGGCTTGCAGGGCCACATTGACGGCCAGCAGGGCCTTGGCGAGCGCCGGTGGATAGCCGCGGCCCTTGCTCTTTTCCCAGCTGGCGATCAGGGGTGAGGGCGGGACGCCGTCGGTGAGGCCGAGCGCCCCGGCGAAGTCACCCACTGCATGGCGGGAGAGGCCGAGGGTGGTCCGCAGGATGCGGCACTCGACGCCCGTCAGCGGTTCGTCGTGCCCGAAGAGATGGCTCCGGCGCGCAGCCAGGGCGGATTTGGGGAAGGGGTTGGCTGTGGTCATGCAGGCCTCCTTTGTCAGGCCCGGCGCCATTGCCGGGCGGCTGCGTAGCGCACTATGAACCACTCGGGCGGATTACGCCAGAGGGTGGGTCACCGTTCACCTGACCGTTCACCAGCCGGGTGAACGGTGAACGGTACGGAAGAATAAGGACTTTTCAGCGTCCGCCCGCCCGTCGCGCGCCGGGTGAACGGTGGGGTGAACGGTCCCGGTGAACGGTCACCTGGGCGGATTTGGCCACAGGGTAGGGGCGGGCCTCGCCGGAGGGTTGGACGCCCCCCGGCGGGCCGGGCGACCGTCAGGCCGCCAGCCGCAGGTAACCCAGCATGGCGAGCGGGGCGTTGAGGCGCCGGCGATCAGGCGAGGTGAGCTGCAGATGGCGGTTGGCGGGGGCGACGCTCACCTTCCAAGCGACGGGCGCCGGCTGGGCCTGCTGGGCGAGGCGGGCGAGGGCCGCAGCGCTTTCGGCCTCCTCGCCTGCGGCGCGCCGGGCGTCGAGCGCAGCGCCGTAGGCCTCGCTGGCCGCGATCAGCGCCTCGCAGGACCGGTCGTCCATATCGTCGCTGCGATTGGCGGCCTGGGTGGCCTCGAACGCCGCCTTGGCCAGGTCGCAGGCATGGTGGGCCTCACGGCGGGCCTCCGCGGCGATCTCCGCCGCGCGGACTAGGCGGGCGACGTCCAGCACCACCTCGACGCCGTCCAGGTCCTGCGCCGTCACGTCGGGGCGGATTAGCTCACCGGGTTCGGCCTGGGGCGGATTGGCCTCTAGGGTTTCGGCGAAGGCGTCACG
>DASPLZ010000469.1:0-4150 GCA_035627295.1 Phenylobacterium sp.
GTGCAGTTCCACGACGTCTCCAAGACCTACGACGGCGTGCGCCTGGCCGTCGCCGACCTCAACCTGGCGGTGGCGCGGGGCGAGTTCCTGACCTTCCTCGGCCCCTCGGGCTCGGGCAAGACCACCGCCTTGATGATGCTCGCCGGCTTCGAACAGCCGACCAAGGGCGACATCATCCTGGCCGGCCGCTCGCTCTCGCGCACCCCGCCGCACCGGCGCAACATGGGCGTGGTCTTCCAGAGCTACGCCCTCTTCCCGCACATGACCGTCGCCGAGAACGTCGCCTTCCCGCTGACGGTGCGCGGGATCAAGGGCGCGGAGGCCGCCGAGCGGGTGCGCCGGGCGCTGGAGATCGTGCGTCTGACGGGCTTCGACGACCGCCGTCCGGGCAAGATCTCCGGCGGCCAGCAGCAGCGGGTGGCGCTCGCCCGCGCCCTCGTCTTCGACCCCGACGTGGTGCTGATGGACGAGCCCCTGGGCGCCCTCGACAAGCGCCTGCGCGCCGAGTTGGAGCTGGAGATCAAGCAGATCCAGCGCGACCTCGGGATCACGGTGATCTACGTCACCCACGACCAGACCGAGGCCCTGACCATGTCGGACCGCATCGCCGTCTTCAACGACGGGGTGGTGCAGCAGGTCGCCCCGCCGCAGGAACTCTACGAGCGCCCCCAGACCGCTTTCGTGGCCAACTTCATCGGCGAGAACAACCGCCTCTCCGGCGTGGTCGCCACGCTGGACGAGGACGCCTGCTCGGTCCGGCTGGAGGATGGAACCGTCGTCAAGGCGTCCGTCGTCGGCGAACTGAAGGCCGGCGGCCGGGCCACGCTCTCGGTGCGCCCGGAGCGCCTGGCGCTGCGCCCCGGCAAGGTCGACAACCGCCTCTCCGCCCAGGTGGAGCAGCTGATCTACCAGGGCGACCACACCCGCGTGCAGATGCGCACGCAGGCCGGCGACGTGCTCTTCGCCAGCTTGCCGAACGCCGCCGGCCGTGTGCTGCTGGCCCCGGGCGAGACCCTGGAAGTCGGCTGGCGCGCCGCCGACTGCCGGGCGTTTGCGGAGGACGGCGCATGATCCGGCGAAGCTTGACGATATTGGCGGCGCTCGCCGCCCTGGCGGCCTGCAGCCCGCCCGAGGTGGCCAAGAAGCCGCCGATCACCGTGGTCGGCTGGGGTGGAACCTCGCAGGCCGCCCACCGCGGCGCCTACTGGACCGAATACGCCAGACAGACAGGGACCCTGGTCAAGGAAGACGTCTGGAGCGGCGGCATCGGCGTGCTGCGCGCCAAGGCTCAGGGCGGCGAGGCCAACTGGGACGTGGTCCAGGCCGAGGTCGAGGAAGTGATCCTCGGCTGCGAGGAAGGCGTGCTGGAAAAGCTCGACTGGGCCAAGATCGGCGGCAAGGAGCAGTTCCTGCCCTTCACCGTCCACGACTGCGGCGTCGGCGCCATGGTCTGGTCCGAGCTCTTCGCCTACGACGGCGCCCGGCTGAAGGACGGCCCCAAGACCTGGGCCGATTTCTTCGACGTGAAGCGCTTCCCCGGCAAGCGGGGCATGCGCAAGACGCCGAAGTACGTGTTGGAGGCCGCGCTGATGGCCGACGGCGTGCCCCCGGCCGACGTCTACAAGGTGCTGGCCACCCCCGCCGGCGTCGACCGCGCGTTCCGCAAGCTCGAGACCATCAAGCCGCAGATCGTCTGGTGGTCCTCGGTCTCTCAGGTGCCCGACCTCCTGGCCTCCGGCGAGGTGGCGGTCTCGATGGCCACCCCGGGCCGGCTGATCCTCGCCAACCGCAACGAGGGCAAGGACTTCCGGGTCGTCTGGGACGGCAACATCTACGCCGTCGACTTCTGGGTGGTGCCCAAGAACGCGCCCAACAAGGCCGGCGCCATGGACCTGATCCGCTTCATGACCCGGCCGGAGAACCAGAAGAAGCTCCCTGCCCTGATCCCCACCGGCCCCTCCAACAAGCAGACCATCGCCGAGGTCGACCCGGCCCTGCTCGCCGACACGCCCCTGGCGCCGGAGAACATCAGGAACGCCCTGCCGCTCGACGCCGAGTTCTGGGTGGAGAACACCGACCAGCTCTCCCAGCGCTTCAACGCCTGGGCCGCGCGCTGACGTGAACCGCTCGGCCGTCATCCTGCCCTACTTCAAGGCCGGCCCGCCCGCCGACATCAAGGAGCTCGCCCGCGCCCACCGCAGCACCGAGCGCCGCCGGGCCGGCGGGGCGCTGCTGCTGATCGCGCCGACGCTGATCCTGCTGGCGGCGAGCTTCCTGGTCCCGATCCTGTTGATGCTCTCGCGCGGCGTCTCCGAGCGCGAGGTCCCCGCCGCCTGGCCGCGCACCGCCGAGGCCCTGCGCGCCTGGGACGGCCAGGGCCTGCCGGCGCCGCGGGCGTTCGAGACCCTGGCCGCCGAGATTCCCGCCTCCCGCGACGCCGGAACCCTGAGCGCCGCCGCCAACCGGCTGAACTACGACGTCGCCGGCTACCGCAGTTTGGTCACCGCCACCGCCCGTAACCTGCCGATGCCCGTCGGCGAGCCCGCCCGCCAGCGCCTCGTGCGCCTCGACCCGCGCTGGGGTGAGCCGGAGACCTGGGCGACCCTGAAGGCCGCCTCCGGCCCGCTGACCGGCTTCTACCTGCTGGCCGCCGTCGACCGCCGCCAGGGCGCGGGGGGGATCGAGCGGGTGCCGGCCGAACGGGCGGTGTTCGTCGGTGTCTTCGCCCGCACCTTCGAGATCAGCGCGGCGGTCACCCTGCTCTGCCTCCTGCTCGGCTATCCCCTCGCCTACCTGCTCGCCAGCGCCCCGCCGCGCACGGCCAGCTGGCTGATGATCCTGGTGCTCCTGCCCTTCTGGACCTCGGTGCTGGTGCGCTCCACGGCCTGGGCGGTGCTGCTGCAGACCAACGGGGTGATCAACGAGAGCCTGCAGTGGCTGAACCTGATCTCCGAGCCCCTGCGCCTGATCTACAACCGCACCGGCGTGCTGGTGGCCATGACCCACGTGCTGCTGCCCTTCCTGGTGCTGCCGCTCTACGGCGTCATGCGCGGGGTGCCGGCGGACCTGACCCGCGCCGCCCTCTCGCTGGGCGCCACGCCCCTGCAGGCGTTCCTGCGCATCTACCTGCCCCAGACCCTGCCCGGCGTCTCGGCCGGCGCCCTGCTCGTCTTCGTGCTGGCGCTCGGCTACTACGTCACCCCGGCGCTGGTCGGCGGGGCGGGCGACCAGATGATCAGCGCCTTCATCGCCTTCTACACCAACCAGTCGCTGAACTGGGGCATGGCCGCCGCGCTCAGCATCGTGCTGCTGGCCGCCACCCTGGCGCTGATGGCGCTCTACGCCCGCGTCGCCGGCGTCCGCGACCTGGCGGTGCGATGACCCGGCCCTTCGAGACCCCCGCCGGCCGCCTCGGCCGCTACGCCTACTGGGGCCTCTGCGCGGCGATCCTCGGCTTCCTGACCGCGCCGGTGCTGGCGATCATCCCGCTGTCGTTCAATTCGACGGCCTTCCTGAGCTACCCCCTGAGCGGCCTCTCGACCCGCTGGTACGCCGACATCCTGGCCTCCGGCGACTGGCTGGCGGCCCTGCGCAACAGCCTGATCGTCGCCACCGTCACCACCCTGATCGCCACGCCGCTGGGCGTCGCCGCGGCCATTGGCCTGACGCGCCTCTCGGGCGTCCTCAGGACTTCGCTGATGGGGATCATCGCCGCCCCGATCGTCGCCCCCGTCGTGGTCGTGGCGATCGCCGTCTACTTCCTCTACGCCCCGCTCAGGCTCACCGACAGCTACCTGGGCCTGATCCTCGCCCACACGGTGCTGGCGGTCCCCTTCGTGGTGATCGCCGTCGGCGCGGCGCTGCAGGGCTTCGACCTCTCCCTGATGCGCGCCGGCGCCAGCCTGGGCGCCGCGCCGCACACGGTCTACCTGCGCGTGGTCCTGCCGATCATTGGGCCGGGCGTCTTCGCCGGCGCGGTGTTCGCCTTCATGACCTCGTTCGACGAGATCGTGGTGACCATGTTCCTGGCCGGGCCGGAGCGGAAGACCCTTCCCCTGCGCATGTTCGAAGGTGTCCGCGACCAGGTCAGCCCGACCATCACGGCGGTGGCGACCCTGCTGATCCTGACCTCGGTGGTGCTGCTGAGCGC
>DASPLZ010000470.1:0-2803 GCA_035627295.1 Phenylobacterium sp.
CCTGCTTCTGCGCCTGCTCGTGCCAGGCGAAGGACCGACCGAACTGGCCGTCGGCGTGGGTGCCGGTCAGGGCCTTCCATGCGTCGGTCGCCGGGTCGGGGCGGCGGCCTTCCAGCAGCCAGGCGGCGTAGATGGCGTCGGCCTGGTTGCTCTTCTGCGCGAGGCCGGACAGCCCCTTGGCCGAGTGCGCCCGCCGCTGGAACTCCACCTGCCGCTGGAACCAGGTGGCCCCGCCGCCGCCCCAGACGACCACGCCCTGGTAGGGGCGCTTGGCCGCCAGCGCCGGGGCCATCCGCGCGCCCATCGAGGCGCCGTAGAGCACCACCTTGCCGCCATCGACCCAGGGGTGACGCGCCAGCTGCTCGGCGGCCTCGCCGTGATGGGCGAGCTCGGTCTCGTAGTCGAGGGCGCGGCAGGTGGGGCCCTGGCTGTCGCCGACGCCGGACTTCTCCACGCGGATGAACGCCCGGCCGCTCTCCGTGGCGAGGCGCTTCAGCATCTCCGACCAGCCGCCGGCCTCGACAGCCTCGACCGTGTCGCAGGAGAGCGGCTGGACGTAGTAGATCGCCGGCAGCCGGCCCGTGGCGCCGGCCGGCCGGGTGACGATGCTGCGTAGGCGCGCGCCATCCTGGGTGCGGACCACGCCGTACTCGGCTTCGACGCCGGCGATCTCCTCGAACGCGGGCGACTTGCGCGGCAGGTCTCCCACCACCCGAGGCGCGGCGGTCGCCGAGGTGGCGAGCGCCAAGCTTGCGAGAAAGGTCACTCGTAACATGTTGTTACAACTCCGTTTTCCAACCCTTGCGGGCATGAGAGCGGCGCCTTGGCGATCGGCGCCAGCGACAAGAGGCCGCCTTACGGCGAATTAATCGGCTGGGCGCGGGCGAGCCGGGTCAGCTAGGCTGGCGACGACGGGAGACGATCATGGACGACGGTTCGATCACGCAGGGCCTCTGGGCGGAGGCTGGGCTCGAGGAGCTGCCGCAGGCGATCGCCCTGCGCCGGGCCATCCACATGGAGCCGGAGCTCGGCCTGCACCTGCCCAAGACCACCGCCCGGGTGAAGGCGGCGCTGGCCGGCCTGCCGCTGGAGTTCAAGGAAGGGCCCTCGACCACCGGCGTCATGGCCATCCTCCGCGGGCCGGCGAACGGCCGCACGGTGCTGCTGCGCGGCGACATGGACGCCCTGCCGCTGACCGAGGACACCGGCGTCGACTTCGTCTCGCAGATTCCCGGCGCCATGCACGCCTGCGGGCACGACACCCACGTGGCCATGCTGGTGAGCGCCGCGCGCATCCTTTGCGCCCACCGCGAGCGGCTGAACGGGACGGTGATGTTCATGTTCCAGCCGGGGGAGGAGGGCTGGCACGGCGCCAAGCGCATGATTGACGACGGGCTGCTCGCCGACCCGGCGCCCGACGTCTGTTTCGCCCTCCACATCTCGCCGAACATGCCGGCCGGCGTCTTCGGCTCCCGGCACGGGCCGCTGCTGGCCTCGGCCGACAAGCTCAGGGCGCGGATCGTCGGCCGCGGCGGCCACGCCTCGGCGCCGCACGATGCGGCCGACCCGGTGCCGGTGGCCTGCGAGATCGTCACCGCCCTGCAGACCTTCATCACCCGCCAGATCCCGGTGTTCGATCCCGCCGTGCTGACCATCGGCAAGATCGAGGCGGGCACCACGGACAACATCATCCCGGAAGACGCCCGCCTGTTGGGCACCGTCCGCGCGCTCTCGGAGCGCAGCCGGGCGAAGGTGCACGAGGGCTTCCAGCGCATCGCCCACCACATCGCCGCCGCCCACGGCTTCACGGCCGAGACGGAGGTGGAGCCGGGCTTTCCGGTGACGGTGAACCACAACGACGTCGTCGAACTCGTGGAGCGCACCGCCAAGCGGGTGTTCGGCGAGGGCGCTTATCGGACCATGCCGAGCCCGTTGATGGGCGCGGAGGACTTCGCCTACGTCCTGCAGCAGTTCCCCGGCGCCATGGCCTTCCTCGGCGCAGCGCCCGAGGGCGGCGACTGGCGCGCCTGCTGCCCGCTGCACTCCAACCGCATGACCTTGGACGAGACCCAGATGGCGCGCGGCATCGCCCTGCATTGCGCGGTGGCCGAGGCTGTGCTGAACGGCGAGGAGCTTTAGGCCCTCTAAACGCGCATGCGCTTCGACGAACGCTTCCTGGACGAACTGAAGGGCCGCCTGCGGCTCTCGGATGTCATTGGGAAGTCGGTGAAGCTGCGGCGGCAAGGGCGCGAATACGTCGGCCTTTCGCCCTTCACCAAGGAGAAGTCGCCGTCCTTTTTCGTCAATGATGACAAAGGGTTCTTCCACGACTTCTCATCGGGCAAACACGGCGACCTGATCTCCTTCCTGCAGGAGACCGAGCGGCTTTCCTTCACCGAGGCCGTGGAGCGGCTGGCGGCCGAGGCGGGGATGGCGCTGCCGGCGGTCGATCCGCGGGCGGCGCAGCAGGAGAAGACGCGCCAGGGCCTCTCCGACTGGATCGAGGCGGCGGCCGCCTGGTTCGAGGGCGAACTGCGGCGGCCGGGCGGGCGCGAGGTGCGGGCCTATCTGGAGAAGCGCGGGATGCCGGAGGCGCTGTGGGGGCGGTTCCGCATCGGCTTCGCGCCGGCCTTGCGCACGGGGCTGAAGGACTATCTGATCGCCAAGGGGGCGATGCCGCGCGACCTCGTCGAGGCGGGCCTCCTGATCCAGCCGGAGGACGGCGGGGCGCCTTACGACCGGTTCCGCAACCGGCTGATCTTCCCGATCGCCGACGCCCGCGGGCGGGTGGTCTCGTTCGGCG
>DASPLZ010000471.1:0-8677 GCA_035627295.1 Phenylobacterium sp.
GTCGAGCATCGAGGGGTCTGCCGCCCGCCATTCGGCGAGGCGCCTGGCGTAGGGCTGGTCCGGATAGCCGGGCGCGCCGGTGGCGAGATAGAGCCCGAGCGCGGCGACGGCCGACGCGCCGGCGGCGAGCGCGGCGATACGGCGCGAGGCGGTTCCGCCGGTGGTCCAGGGCGCGGGCGCGGCGTCTGCGGCGCGCAGCAGCCGGCGGCCGGCCTCGGCGTGGGCCAGATCGCGCTCGGCGGTGTCGATCAGGCCGCGGCCGGCAAGTTCGTCGATCTCGTCCAGCTGACGGCGGTGCAGGGCGAGCGCGGGATCCGGCCGGCCGGCCATGCGCGCCGCGCGCGCGGCCATGCCGAGCAGGAGAAGCCCGGCGCCGCCGGCCAGGGCGAGGGCGGCGGTCCAGAAGGCGAGGGTGGCGAGATCGGTCACGATGCGGGGCGATTAGCCTTTGCGCCGCGCTGCGGAAAGGCCGCAAGCCACCGACCCTATCTTCCCCCGACGGGCGCGCCGGCCTCAGAGCCCGAAATCCTCGCGGAAGCGATCGATCTGGTGCATCCGCTGATGCAGAATTGTTACGATCCCGATGTCGCCGTTCGGCAGCCGGCGCCAATAGACGAAATGCTGCTCATAGCGGAAGAAAAACCCTTCAACCCCGAACACGGCGGGAACCGGCCGCGAGATCACCCGGCGGCTCTCCACGCCTTCGAAGGCTTCGAAAAGGCCCGTGAGGTAACGGTCCGCCTGCTCGGCGCCCCAGCGATCACGAGTGTAGAGATAGATTTCGTCCAGCCGGTGGGAGGCCGCCTCCTGGATGCGGACGGCCGCCACGCAATCAACCGCGGTTTCGGGCAATCACGTCGGCGGCGGTCAGCGGCTTGTACGAGGTCTCCGGGGCGGAAAAGGCGTGTCGCAGTTCGGCTTTCAACCGATCGAACGCTTCCTTTTCGGCCCGCACCTTGTCGCGGCGGATGAGGTCGCGAACGTATTCGCTGACGTTCTCGTAGGGACCCTCGTCTCCGACGTTGGCGCTCACAAAGTCGCTCAGGACGCCACCGAGACGGACCGTCAAGGTGGTGGATCGTGGCATGACGCGCTCACCTTTCGTGCTCAGTGTATTCAATATAACCAAAATCGAATACCGGGGCCAGTCGGGATCACCCCACCCGCCGCGCCGAGACGATCTTCACCGGCGTCTCCAGGATCTCGCCCTTCATCACGCCTTCGCCCTTGGTTGGGGACAGCGGCATGGCGTGGATCTTCCTGACCACCTCCATGCCTTCGACAACGCGGCCGAAGGCGGCGAAGCCCTGGTTGTCGCCGGGCTGCTTGGGGTCGGCGTCGAGATAGGGCGCTTCGCCCAGCAGGATGAAGAAGTCGGCCCGCGCAGTGCCGGGAGCGAAGCGGCCCATCGAGATGGTCCCGTCCAGGTGCTTAAGGCCCGTCTGGGTGGTCGGCTCGTGGGCGATCGGCGGGTACATCTTGGAGACATCGCCCTGCAGGCCTCCCTGCAGGAGGCCATACTGCGGGGCGCCCGGGGTCTTGGAGGCCCGGAAGAAGACCGCGCCGTCGAAGCGCTTGTTGTCCACGTAGCGCAGGAAGTTCCTGGCGGTGATCGGCGCCTTGGCGACTTCCAACTCCAGCACGATGCGGCCCTCGGCGGTCTCCAGCGCCACGCGGGGCAAGGCGGGAGCGGGCGCGGGCGGCGCGGGAGCCTGCGCCAGGGCGGGGAAGGCGATCAGGGCGGCGGCGAGGCCTAAGATGGCGCGGCGGAGATGGTTCGGCATGGGCGGCAGACTAGCCGAGCGCGGAGCGGCTGCAACGGTGTGAAGGCCGGCCATTGATCGGCCATGCGTCCTTCGAGACGCCCGCGTTCGCGGGCTCCTCAGGATGACTAACTCAGCACAATCCTAGTCATGGTGAGGAGCGGCCCGTCAGGGACGCGTCTCGAACCATGCACCGTCTCGCCGTCTCACACCTGGCGGTCCAGCGCCTTCTCCAGCGCCGCCTCGGCCGCGCGCGCTTCGGCCCACAGCGCCGGGTCGGCCAGGTCGCCGGGCGCGATTTTCTCGGGCCAGGCCCTTTCCACCGCGCGCATCAGCCGCTCCCAGCGCGCGGGGGTGAGCAGGAATCGCGGGTCGATGCCGGCCATGTCTTTCTCGCTCACCGGCACGCGCAGGCGCAGGCAGGCCGGCCCGCCGCCGTTGCGCATGCTCTCGCGCACGTCGGCGACCTGGGCGACGGCGATCGGGGTGTCGGCGGCGAGAATGCGCTCCACCTCGCGCCAGACGGCGGCGTTCTCGCGGGCTTCGGCCGGCAGGATCAGGGCCATGGAGCCGTCCGGCAGGGTCACCAGTTGGGAGTTGAAGAGATAGGAGGTCACTGCGTCCTCCAGGGTGACGCCCTCGGTTTCGATCACCGTCAGGCCCGGCAGGCGCTCGCGCAGGGCGGCGAACAGGCCGGCGCGCTCGGCGAAGGCGTGGGGGTGGGCGAAGAGCACCTGTTCGTTCGCCACCGCCACCACGTCGTTGTGGAAGGCCCCGGCCTGGATCGCCTCGGTCGACTGCAGAGAGAACACCGCCTCCACGCCGGCGAGGCGGGCGGCGGCCTGGCTGGCGCGCAGGGACTGGCGCTCAGGGTAGCGGCCACCGCGGTCGGCCGCGCCGTGGACCAGGACGTTGACGCCCTTTGCGCCATGGCCGGCGGCCAGGCGCATGTGGTTGGCCGCGCCCTCGTCGCCGAAGTGGCGGGCGTAGGGCAGCGGCGGGTGGACGGCGAAGCGCGTGGGGTCGCGGAACACCTTGCGGAGCAGGACGAAGGTCTCCTCCGCCTCGAAGCTGCGATGCAGCATGCCGGCGAGATTGGCGGTGACGAGGTGGGTGCGCCCGTCGGCGGTGTCCGGGGCGGCGAAGACGGTGGCGGCGTTGGCGCGCCACATGGCGGAGGCCGAGCAGGCGGCGCGGAAGAGCGCCAGGTCGGCCTCGGCGGCCGCGGCCAGCACCTCGGCGTCGGACCCCCTGAAGCCCAGCGGCCGAAGAGCGTCGACGGCGGGGCGGCGGGGCGGGGGCAGGACGCCCTGCGGTACGCCGAGATCCATCAGCAGCTTCATCTTCTGAAGCCCCTGCATGGCCGCCTGGCGGGGGTAGGCGATCTCGCCGAAATTCGTTTGCGAAGCCACGTTGCCCAGCGACAGGCCCGCGTAGTTGTGCGTCGGCCCGATCAGGCCGTCGAAGTTGATTTCCTTCATCTGCCCTTCCCGCTGGAGGGGGGAAGGGCATGCGTGCAGATCACGACGCCAGCCCGGTGGAGATGCGGAAGTCCACCGTCTCCGCCTCCAGGCTCGCCACGGGATAGGCGGCGTAGTCCGCTGCATAGTAGGCGCTCGGGCGGTGGTTGCCGGAGAGGCCCGGGCCGCCGAAAGGGGCCGTGCCGGCCGCGCCGGTGGTCGGGCGGTTCCAGTTGACGACGCCCGCGCGGGCGGCGGTCCAGAAGCGGCGCCACAGGGCCTCGTCGTCGCTGATCAGCCCGGCGGCGAGGCCGAAGCGGGTGGCGTTGGCGGCGGCCAGGGCGGCGTCGAAGTCCGGGACGCGGATCACCTGCAGCAGCGGGCCGAAGTGCTCGCGGTCGGGCGCGGCGGCGGCGGTGACGTCGATCAGGCCCGGGCTCAGGAAAGGCTTGCCCTTGACCTGGCGCGCCAGGCCGCGCAGAGGCCGGCCGCCGAGGCCTTCAAGCTCCGCCTGAGCGGCGAGCAGGGCGTCGGCCGAGGCGTTGTCGATCACCGGGCCGAGGTAGGGCTGCGGCTCATCGAAGGGCGCGCCGACGATCAGGCGGTCCATGAGGGCGGTGAGCGCCTCCAGCACCCGGTCGCCGGCCGCGCCTTGCGGCAGGATCAGCCGCCGGGCGCAGGAGCAGCGCTGGCCGGCCGAAACGAAGGCCGACTGCACGATCAGGTGGGCTGCGCTCTGCGCGTCCGCAGCGTCCCAGACCACGAGCGGATTGTTGCCGCCGAGCTCCAGGGCGACGATCTTCTGCGGCGTGGCGGCGAGCGCCTGGTGGATGGCCTGACCGGCCGAAACCCCGCCGGTGAAGAGCACGCCATCGACATCGGGATGGTTCACTAGCGCCTCGCCGGCCTCTCGCGCGCCGACGACGGCCTGCAGCACGCCCTCGGGGACGCCGGCCTCACGCCACAGGTCGACCAGCAGCAGGCCGCTCGCCGGCGTCTTCTCGCTGGGCTTGAAGACCACCGCGTTCCCCGCGATCAGCGCCGGGGTGATGTGCCCGTTCGGCAGGTGCATGGGGAAGTTGAACGGCCCGATCACCGCCAGCACGCCATGCGGCTTGTGAGCCAGGCGCGCGCGGGCCCCGGGGGCCTCGCCGAGTTTCTCGCCGGCGCGCTCGGCCTGGGCGCGGATGGAGATCTCCACCTTGCCGGCGACGGTGTCGGCCTCGGTCAGGGTTTCCCAAAAGGGTTTGCCGGTCTCGCGGGAGAGCAGGCGCGCGATCTCCTCGCGGCGGGCCTTGGCGAGGGCGGCGAAGGCGCGGGCGATCTCGTGGCGGCGCTCCAGTGGCAGCGTCGCCCAGGCCGGGAAGGCCTCGCGAGCGCGCTGGACGGCGGCGTCCGCCTCCGGGGCGTCGGCGGCGGGGCCGCGCCAGACGACCTCGCCGGTCGCAGGGTCGGTGGAGACGATCTCAGAAGGGGACATGACGCACCTCGTCGCCGGGTTTCAGGTCCAGGGCGTCGATCAGCGCCTGGCTGACCCGCACCCCGCCCCCCAGCGGCGCCGCCATTCCCCGGGCGGCGCGGAAGGCCGGGCCGCGGCCGGTGGAGACCAGGCTGTCGATGCCCCCCTTGCGGTCGCCGACGGCGATCACCTGGGCCTTGCGGCTGTCGCGCACGGCCTTCAGCGTCTCGATGTCGGCGACCATGGTCGGTCCGCCGTCGAAGATGTCGACGCAGCCCTCGAAGCGGAAGCCCTCGTCCAGCAGCATCTTCTCGGCCGCACGGCCGTCCTTGTGCACCTTGCCGATGGCCGCGCGGGCGTCCGGCGGCAGGAGGTTCAGGTAGAGCGGGTGCTTGGGGCCGAGGTCGGCGATCATCTGCTTGCCCTCGCCGACGCCCAGGCGGTCGGCCTCGGCGAAGTCCATCTCGTAGAAGGGCCGGCCCAGCGCCTCCCACACCGGCGAACGGCCGTCCGCCTCATGCCAGCCCCGCAGCTCGGCGAGCACGCGCTTGCCGAACCAGGCGCGGTGTTCGGCGAGGAACAGGTAGCGGCTGCGGGCGACCAGGCGGCCGGCCTGCATGCCGCGCAGGGCCGGATCGACCACCAGGCCGCCGACCTCCGAATAGCCGTCGTAGTCGTTGACCAGCACCAGGCGGTCGCTGGTGACGGTCTTGCCCAGCGCGCGGCTGGTCTGACGAAGGGTCGAGATGCGGAAGGAATAGAACGGCCAGTCGACACCGACCCGCGGGAAGAGCGCGCCGGAGCCGCGCATCTCGCCGCCGAGGTCCAGGGCCAGCAGTAGCATGGCGGTGGGCGGCGGCGTGGGCGCGGCGATGGCCTGGGTGCTTTCGCAAAGCTTGTGAGCCAGGCCCTCGCGGCACGGCGGCAGGTTGGTCATGCCCTGGCCGGCGGCCCTGGAGAGTTTCAGCAGGGCGTCGAGATCGTCGGGCCCGGCGGCGCGGACGACGAGGGGCGCATCGGTCATGCCGCAGATTCCACAGGTGAGATTCCGCAGTCAGAATGCTGGTCTTTTCACCGAAGGTGCGATTGAAGTGGCGAAGGCGCGCCGCAGAATCTGCAGCGGAGGGGACCGATGAGCGCAGGAGCTTCGCCGGACCGCATCGACATCAAGATCCTGGCCGCGCTGCAGGCCGATGCGCGGATCACCAACCAGGCGCTGGCCGACCAGGTGGGCCTTTCGCCCAGCGCCTGCCTGACGCGGGTGCGGCGGCTCGAGGCGGCGGGGCTGATCCTCGGCTATCACGCGCGGCTGGCGGTGGAGCGCATCCGCCCTGCGGTCACGGTGTTCGGCGAGGTGACGCTGAAGAGCCACCGGCCGGCGGACCTGGCGATGTTCGAGGCCGAGCTGCAGGACATCCCGGAGGTGGTCGAGGCCTCGCAGGTCTCCGGGCCCTTCGACTATCTGATCAAGGTGGTGACGCCGGACATCCGCAGCTGGGGCGACCTTGCCGACCGACTGTTGCGCGACGAGCTGGGGGTCGACAAGATCGCCTCCCACATCCTGATGAAGGACGCCAAGCCCTACCGGGGAACGCCGGTGGGCTGACCGGCGCTGCCAAATCGGCGCGAACAGGCTACAAGACGGTGCGGCTCACCTCTGGGCCGGATCTGAACCTCCTTCAAAAATGCTGCTTTTCGCCTGCGCCGTCGTCCTCCTGCTGGTGGTCCTGAACGGCCTCTTCGCCATGTCCGAACTGGCCGTGGTGTCTTCCCGCAAACCCAAGCTGCAATCCCGCGCCGAGCGGGGCGACAAGGGCGCGCGCGCGGCCCTGCGGCTGGCCGAGCACCCGACGCGGTTCCTGTCGTCGGTGCAGGTGGGGATCACCCTGATCGGCATCCTGGCCGGCGCCTACGGCCAGGCGACCATCGCCCACGAACTCGACAAGATGATGGAGGCGGTCCCGGCGATCGCGCCCTATTCGGAGGCGATCGCCACCGGCGTGGTGGTCGTGGCCATCACCTACTTCTCGCTGATCATCGGCGAGCTGGTGCCCAAGCGAGTGGCCCTGATCTTCCCGGAGACCATCGCCGCCGCGGTGGCGCGGCCGCTTTCGCTGCTGTCGGTGGCGATGGCGCCGTTCATCACCCTGCTGACGGCCTCCACCACCGCGGTGCTGAAGCTGCTGGGCGTGCGCGACAGCCACGGCGAGGCGATCACCCAGGAGGAGGTTGAGACGGTGCTGGCCGAGGGCACCTCGGCGGGCCTCATCGAGCCGGAGGAGCAGGCCATCATCTCCGAGGTGCTGCGGCTCGGCGACCGGCCGGTGCGCGTGGCCATGACGCCCCGCCGCGAGGTCCACTGGATTTCGCTGGAGGACGACGAGGCCACCATCCGCGAGGAGATCCGCAACTCGCCGCACTCGCGCATCGTCGTCAGCCGGGAAGGGGACGTCGATAACGCCGTCGGCGTGATCCACAAGAAGGACGTGCTGAACCAACTGATGGACAGCGGCGAGCTGGACATCGACGGCATCGTCCAGACGCCGCTGTTCATCCCGGACTCCAGTTCGGTGCTGCAGGCCCTGGAGCAGTTCAAGGCCACCACCGTGCACATGGCCTTCGTGGTCGACGAGTTCGGCAACCTGCGCGGGGTGGTGACGGCCACGGACCTGCTGGAAATGATCGCCGGCGACTTCAACGAGGAGCACGACGAGGAAGCGCTCTACATCCACGAGCGGGAGGACGGCTCCTTCCTCGTGGACGGGCGCACCGACCTCTCCGACCTCA
Organism: Phenylobacterium sp.; assembly: GCA_035627295.1. Lineage (GTDB taxonomy): Bacteria > Pseudomonadota > Alphaproteobacteria > Caulobacterales > Caulobacteraceae > Phenylobacterium. The sequence continues at coordinate 7,470 of DASPLZ010000471.1, forward strand.
ACACCCGCCTGGGCGAGGACTACGCCGAGAGCGAAGGCTTCCACACCGCGGCGGGCCTGGTGCTGAACCGGCTCGGCCGCATCCCTGAAGAGGGCGAGGTCGTGGCGTGCGGCGGCTATCGGGTCGAGGTCGTCGACATGGACGGCCGGCGGATCGACAAGCTGCTCTTCACGCCGCAACGCCCGCAGCCCGAACCGGCGGAGTACTGAAGCCGTGCCGCGCGTGGATGTCGGGCCGGGGCTCAGTCTCGACGAGGACGAGTTGGTGTTCCGCGCCGCCCGCGCGAGCGGGCCGGGCGGCCAGCATGTCAACAAGACCTCTACCGCCGTCGAGCTGCGCTTCGACGTCGCCGCCTCGCCCTCGCTGGCCGAGGACGTCAAGGCGCGGCTCGCCAAGCTCGGCGGCGCGCGCATGACGGGGGAGGGCGTGCTGGTGCTCTTCGCCCAGGGTTCGCGCTCGCAGGAGCTGAACCGCCAGGAGGCCGTCGAGCGCCTCTTCGACCTGATCCGCGCCGCGGCGGTGCGCCCGAAGGCCCGCCGCCCGACCAGGCCGACCAAGGCCTCCAAGGAGCGCCGGCTGGAAGCCAAGAAAGGGCGGTCCGGGGTCAAGGCGGCTCGCGGGCGGCCGCGGCTGGACGACTGACCGGAATTCTCCCCCGCCCTGGGAGGATTCAGGCGTTCCGATGCTCTTCCAGCACCGCCGCCAACACTTCCGCCGACGCCCGCTGGCCCGGCGGATCGAAGCCCTCCGGGTTGGCCAGGGTGATCAGCGCCTTCCAGAGCGCCCAGCCCCGCCCGCGCGCCCAGGTCGCCTCGTCGAGCGCCAGGCCGGCGCGGAAGGCGGCTCGGCTTTCGCCCTCGAACAGCGTCCAGGCGATCACCAGGTCGCAGGCCGGATCGCCGACCGCGCTGGTCCCGAAGTCGATCACGGCGCTCAGCCGGCCGGCCTCGACCAGCAGGTTGTTCACCGCCACGTCGCCGTGGGCCCAGACGGGCGACCGGTCCCAGGCCGAGGCCAGCGCCGCCTCCCAGGCCGCCGTCGCCGCCGGGCCGTCGATGGCTGGGCCGAGCGTGGCGATGGCCTCGCGGGTCTGGGCGTCATAGACCGCGAGCGAGCCGCCGCGGTGGAAGCTGTGGCGTCCGGCCGCCGGGCCGCCCTCGGCGCCGATGGCCTGCAGCGCGGCCAGGAAGCCGGCGAGGTCCGTGGCG
>DASPLZ010000472.1:0-3465 GCA_035627295.1 Phenylobacterium sp.
CGCGCAGCACGACCTGGCGGGTGCGGTCGGAAAGCTTGCGCTCGCCCGCCGGGCCGAACGCCTCGATCGCCTCCCCGTCGGTCTCCAGCACCGCCATATCGACGGCGTCGAGCGAGGTGCCGGTCATAAATCCTAGTACGCGCATATGCCTTGACTGCCATGCCGCAGCGCCAGTATCCAGCGCCGCATGATCGGTCGCGCCCAAGCCTTCCAGAGCTACTACCGCCTGCCCTAGCAGGCGAGCGATCGATCACGTCGATGTATCGCCAACCCCACGAGGGGCCGGCGGCGTCGATGGAAAGGCGGTCTCCGGCCCGGATGTTCCAGGAGACCTTGTTATGATCACCCTCGACACCGCAGGCTTCAAACCGCGCTCGGACCTTGTCCGGGTGCTGCTGGAGCGCGGCCACGTCTACCAGGCCAGCGACCTGGCGGGCCTGGACCGCGCGGCGAGCGAAGGGGTGATCACCGCCTACATCGGCTTCGACGCCACCGCGCCCAGCCTGCACGTCGGCAGCCTGGTGCAGATCATGACGCTCCGCCGGCTGCAGCAGACCGGCCATCGGCCGATCGTGCTGATGGGCGGCGGGACCACCAAGGTCGGCGACCCGTCGGACAAGGACAAGGCCCGGCCGATGCTCACCGACGAGTTCATCGCGGGCAACATCGCCGGCATCAAGCGGGCCTTCACGCCGTTCCTGACCTTCGGCGAGGGGCCGCGCGACGCCGTCATGGTCAACAACGCCGACTGGCTGGAGAAGCTCGGCTACATCGAGTTCCTGCGCGAGTTCGGGGCGCACTTCACGATCAACAAGATGCTCTCGTTCGAGTTCGTGAAGAACCGGCTGGAGAACGACCTCAGCCTGTCGTTCCTCGAGTTCAACTACATGCTGATGCAGGCGACCGACTTCGTGGAGCTGAACCGCCGGTTCGGCTGCACCCTGCAGTTCGGCGGCTCCGAGCAGTGGGGCAACATCGTCAACGGCATCGAGCTGGTCCGGCGGCTGGAGCAGAAGGAAGCCTTCGGGGTCACCGCGCCGCTGGTGACCACCGCCTCGGGCGCCAAGATGGGCAAGACGGCGGAGGGCGCGGTCTGGCTCAACGCCGAGATGCGCAGCCCTTACGACTACTGGCAGTTCTGGCGGAACACCGAGGACGCCGACGTCGGGCGGTTCCTCAGGCTCTTCACCGAACTGCCGCTGGACGAGGTGGCGCGGCTGGAGGCGCTCCAGGGCGCCGAGATCAACGCCGCCAAGAAGGTGCTGGCCGACGAGGCCACCACCCTGCTCCACGGCCGCGAGGCCGCCGAGACCGCCGCCGGCGCGGCCAAGGCGGCCTTCGAGCAGGGCGCGCTCTCCGGCGACCTGCCGACGGTGGAGGCGCCGCGCGCCGACCTGGAAGCGGGCCTGACGGCGGCGCGCGCCTTCGTGCTGGCGGGGCTCGCCTCCTCCAACGGCGAGGCGCGGCGGCTGGCCCAGGGCGGCGGCATGCGGATCAATGACGCGGCCGAAAAGGACGCCGACCGAAAGCTCACCCTCGCCGACGTGGCGGACGGCGTGATCAAGCTGGCGGCCGGCAAGAAGAAGATCGTGCTGCTCAAACCCTCTCCCTGAGGGAGAGGGACACCCGGCGGCGCAGCCGACGGGAGGTGAGGGGTTACCGGCCTCTCCGGAAAGGCTGTAAGCCCTCATCCTCGCCGCGCCTTCGGCGCGTCTTTCCTTCTCCCGGTCGGGAGAAGGACTTTGTGGAGACACCCATGACCGACCTCGCCGAAGGCGACCGCGCCCCCGACTTCGACCTGCCCACCGACGACGGCCGCGTCTCGCTGGCCGGGCTGAAGGGCAAGACCGTGGTGCTCTATTTCTACCCGAAGGACGACACCACCGGCTGCACCGCCGAGGCGCAGGGCTTCACCGCCGCGGCCAAGGACTTCGCCAAGGCGGGCGCGGTGGTGGTCGGGGTCTCCAAGGACACCGCCAGGAAGCATGGGAACTTCAAGGCCAAGTACGGCCTCGACCTCATCCTGGGCTCGGCGGCCGAAGACGACGTCGTCGAGCGCTACGGCGCCTGGGTCGAAAAGAGCATGTACGGCCGCAAGTACATGGGCATCGACCGCTCCACCTTCCTGATCGACAAGGACGGCGTCATCCGCCGCATCTGGCGCAAGGTGAAGGTGCCGAAGCACGTCGACGAGGTGCTGAAGGCCGCCCAGGCCCTGGCCTGACGCCGCGGCGAATCCGCACGGGCCGGGGACCCTTCCGCCGCCCTCCCTGTTGTATATCTGCCGCGACCGAAACCTTTATGGCGTAGGACGCGACAAGGCCCGGCGAGCACTCTAGCAGTGCTCGCCGGACTGCCTTAGCTGAGCCTTTTTCAGCGATCGGATTTCGAGCACGGCCTCTCCGAACGCCCTTTTTCCTTGCGCCATCGTCAAGCCTCGCCGATAAACCCGGCCGATGAGACTGACCCGACTTTCCCAAGCCCGGCGCTCTCTGCTCGCCCTTTTCCCTGAACGCCACCTCTATCTCCGCTCCGGCGGCGAGATGCGGGCGTTCGTGCTGACCCCCGGCAAACAGATGGCCTTCGCCGCCGCCATCGCCGGCGCGGGCCTCTGGATGGGCGTCTCGACGGCCGCCATGGCCATCAACGCCTTGTCGCTGACGCGCGAGGACCAGGCCGTCGCCCGCACCCAGGCCAAGTACGAGCGCTGGGCCGCCGACCGCCAGGCGCGGCTGAACAGCGCCATGGCGCAGCTCTCGGCCGGCAACGGCTCCATCGGCGAACTGGCCGCCTCGGTGGAGAACCGCCACCAGGCCCTGGCCCTGCTGCTCAGCGACCTCAAGGACACCCCCGGCGCCCAGGCCGCCCTCGCCCCGGCCCTGCGCGGCCCTCAGGGGCCGGAGAACGATCCGGTGCGCCGCGTCGAGTTCGTCCGCGCCAGCCAGGAACGGCTGATCGATGCGGCCGACACCTTCGCCAAGAGCCGCGCCGAGCGCCTGCGGCTGGCCTTCCGCCTGGCCGGCGTCAGCCCCTCGACCTATGCGGTCGACAAGAGCTCGCTCGGCGGCCCGCTGATCGAGGCCAAGGATCCCCGCGCCCTGGCCGCCATCCTGGATGTCGAGGAAGGCTTCGCCACCCGTATCCAGCACGCCGCCAACAGCCTTTCCGAAGCCCGCGCGATGAGCCAGGCCGCCGAGACCCTGCCCCTCGCGCGCCCGGCCGGCGTCGGCGGCCAGTCCAGCGGCTTCGGCGTGCGTTTCGACCCCTTCACCCGCCGCCCCGCCTTCCATTCGGGGCTCGACTTCACCGGCGGTTATCGCACCCCGGTGGGCGCCACCGCCCCGGGGACCGTCTCGTTCACCGGCGTGCGCTCGGGCTACGGCAACACCGTGGAAATCGACCACGGCAAGGGCTTCAAGACCCGCTACGCCCACCTCGCCGGCATCGCCGTGCGGCCGGGCCAGC
>DASPLZ010000473.1:0-3644 GCA_035627295.1 Phenylobacterium sp.
GACGCCCGAGGACGAGGAGAGCCGCCAGCGCACCGGGGTGATGATCGGCTCCGGCATCGGCGGCCTCGGCACCATCGCCGAGACCGCCATCGAGCTGCACGAGAAGGGCCCGCGCCGGGTCAGCCCGTTCTTCATCCCCTCGGCCCTGATCAACCTGGCGTCAGGACAGGTCTCGATCCGTTACGGCTTCAAGGGCCCGAACCATTCGGTGGTCACCGCCTGCGCCACCGGCGCCCACGCCATCGGCGACGCCTTCCGCATGATCCGCTACGGCGACGCCGACGTGATGCTGGCCGGCGGGGCGGAGGCCTCCATCGTGCCGGTGGGCGTGGCCGGCTTCATCGCCTGCCGGGCGATGTCGACCAATTTCAACGACACCCCGACCAGGGCTTCGCGCCCCTACGACAAGGACCGCGACGGCTTCGTGATGGGCGAAGGCGCCGGCATGCTGGTGCTCGAGGAGCTGGAGCACGCCAAGAAGCGCGGCGCCAAGATCTACGGCGAAGTGATCGGCTATGGCCTGGCCGGCGACGCCTACCACATCACCGCCCCGGTCGAGGACGGCGACGGCGGCTTCCGCGCCATGCAGGGCGCCCTGCGCGATGCGGGGCTCGACCCGTCGGACGTCGACTACGTCAACGCCCACGGCACCTCGACGCCGCTTGGCGACGAGATCGAGCTCGGCGCGGTCCAGCGCCTGATGGGCCAGGCGGCCGGCAAGCTGGCCATGTCGTCCACCAAGTCGGCCATCGGCCACCTCCTGGGCGCGGCCGGCGCGGTGGAAGGGGTCTTCAGCCTGCTCGCCCTGCGCGACCAGGTGGCGCCGCCGACCATCAACCTGGAGAATCCCTCCGTCGAGACGCCCATCGACCTGGTCCCGAACGAGGCCAAGCCGATGAAGCTGAACGTGGTGATGTCCAACTCCTTCGGCTTCGGCGGCACCAACGCCTCGGTGGCGTTCAAAGCCTTCCCGTGAGTCGCCGGCCGGTGAAAAGGCGCGCCGGCCTTTCCCCTGCCCGCCGCTGGGTGGTGATCGGCGCGAGCGCCCTCGCCACCCTCGCCCTGATCTTCGTGCTGGCCGGCGCGTGGGCGCTCTGGACCTACTCGGGGCCCGGGCCGGGCGCCCCGGCGGGCGAGGCGACCACCGTGGTGCTTCGCAAGGGCGCGGGCCTGCAGGAGATCGCCGCCACCCTCGACAAGGCTGGCGTCATCGGCTCGCGCTCGGTGTTCCTCGCCGCCGCCCAGTTCACCGGCGCGGCGCGCGAGCTGAAGGCCGGAGAGTACCGTTTCACCTCGCGCACCTCGCTCGGCAAGGTGCTGGACGACATCCGCAACGGCCGCGTGGTGATCCACCAGATCACCATCCCCGAGGGCGTCACGGCCCAGACCGTGGCCGACATCCTGGCCGCCTCGCCGGTGCTCAGCGGGGTCGCCCCCGTGCCGCCCGAAGGCTCCGTCCTGCCGGAGACCTATCGGGTGGAGCGCGGCGACGACCGCGCCGCCGTCCTGCAACGGATGATGCAGGACCACGACGAACTCCTCGCCCTGCTCTGGGCCCGTCGCCAGCCGAACCTGCCGGTGCAGACGCCGGAGGAGGCGGTGATCCTCGCCTCGGTGGTGGAGAAGGAGACCGGCATCGCCTCCGAGCGCCCGCGGGTCGCCGCCGTCTTCACCAACCGCCTGCGCCAGGGCATGCGCCTGGAGAGCGACCCGACGGTGATCTACGGGATCAGCCAGGGTCGCCCGCTGGGCCGCGGGATCCGCGCCTCGGAACTGGCGCGGATCACGCCCTACAACACCTACCTGGTCGGCGGGCTGCCGCCGACGCCGATCGCCAACCCGGGCCGCGAATCCCTGGCCGCCGTGCTCGACCCGCCGAAGACCGACGAACTGTTCTTCGTCGCCGACGGCTCCGGCGGCCACGTCTTCGCCAAGACCTTCGAGGAGCACCAGCAGAACGTCGCCCGCTGGCGCAAGGTCGAGGCCGCCCGCGCCGCCCAGGCCGCCGGCCGCGCCGAGGCCGCCGCGGGCAAGGCCGCTACCGCCGCTGAAAAGGCGGCCCAAGCAGCGGCGAAGGCGGACTAGGTGCCGCTCTCCGGCATGACCGGCTTCGGCCGCGCCGAGGGCGCCCTCGGCGACTGGAGCTGGGCGGTGGAAGCTCGCTCGGTCAACGGCCGAAACCTGGAGGTCCGCTTTCGCGGCCCGCCGACCCTCGAGGGCCTCGACCGCGCCGCCCGCGAGGCGGCCCAGGCGCGGTTCCAGCGCGGCCAGCTGAACCTCGGCCTGCAGGCCTCCAAGGCCGAGACGGCGCGCGGCGTGCGGGTCAACACGGAGCAACTGGAAGCCTACCTCGCGCTCGCCGCCCGCTATGTAGAGGCCGGCCAGGTCGCAAAGCCGACCATCGAGGGCCTGCTGGCCCTGCGCGGCGTGCTCGACAACGGCGGTCCAGAGGAGACGCCGGAGGACTTGGAGCGGCTGCAGGCCGCCATCCTCGCCTCGCTCGCCGCCGCGCTGGACGCTCTGAAGGCCGATCGCCTGCAGGAAGGCGCGGCGCTCACCGAGGTGCTGCGCGGGCTGATCGACCGCATCGAGGCCCTGGTCGGCCTGGCCGAGAGCGAGGCGGCGACCCAGCCGCTGTTCCTCAAGGAGAAGTTCGCGCGCCGGCTGGAAGAGCTGCTCGGCGACCGCAGCCTCTCGGAGGATCGGATCGTCCAGGAGGCCGCGATCCTCGCCCAGAAGGCCGATGTGCGCGAGGAGCTCGACCGCCTGAAGAGCCACGTCCAGGCTGCGCGCGCCTTGATCGCAGGGGAGGGGGCGAGCGGCCGCAAGCTCGACTTCCTGACCCAGGAATTCATGCGCGAGGCCAACACCCTGTGCTCCAAGGCCGGCACGAACGCCTTGACGGCGCTGGGCCTGGAGCTGAAGGCGGTGGTCGATCAGCTTCGCGAGCAGGTGCAGAATGTCGAGTGACCAGAGCCCCCGCCGGGGCCTCCTGCTGATCGTCGCCAGCCCCTCGGGCGCGGGCAAGACCTCGCTCTCGCGCCGCCTGGTGGCCGACCACGCGACCCTGGCGCTCTCCACCTCGGCCACCACCCGCGCCGCGCGGCCCGGCGAGGCGGATGGGCGCGAGTACCACTTCATCGACCGCCCGGCCTTCGACCGCATGATCGAGGAAGACGCCTTCCTCGAATGGGCCGATGTCCACGACAACCGCTACGGCACGCCCCGCGCGCCGGTGGAGGAGGCCCTGGCCGCCGGCCAGGACGTGCTCTTCGACATCGAATACCAGGGCGCCAAGCAGATCACCGACAAGATGCCGGCCGACGTGGTGCGGGTCTATGTCCTGCCGCCCTCGATGGCCGACCTCTCGCGCCGGCTGCACGCCCGCGCCCAGGACGAGGAGGACGTGATCCAGCGCCGGCTTTCCCGCGCCTACGGCGAGATCGCGCTCTGGGAGTACTACGACTACATCATCCTGAACGACGACTTCGACCGCGCCTACGCGGATCTCGCGCACATCTATCACGCCGAGCGGCTGAAGCGGGGCCGCAACGTCTGGCTGAAGCCGTTTGTGGACGGGCTGCTGGCGGAGAAGCTCTAGGCGGCGGACGTGCGTGGTTCGAGACGCGGCTTCGCCGCTCCTC
>DASPLZ010000474.1:0-2348 GCA_035627295.1 Phenylobacterium sp.
CAAGTCGGGCCGGCCGGGCGGCGCCTTCGCGGCTCAGAGCGTGTTCTTCGAGCGGCCGCGCGAGATCAGCGATCCCCGCCGAAGCGCCGCGCTCGCCGACAACCTGGCGGCGGCCTACGCCACCGCGGGCTGCGCCCGGGAAGCGGCGGCGGGGGATCAGACGGAGGCGCTCTCACCCGGTTGATGTATGTTTTCTACATTTTTGGTTGACGCCGTATTGTAGCTTTTATACAGGTGATCCCGACATTCGGGGAACACCGTCATGCCCGCCTCCCTGGCGCTCAAGCCCATCGCCGTCGAGCCCGCCTATGACTGGCGCGTCGACCTCTCGGCCCACGTCTTCGCCGGCGTCCACACCCGCGCCGAGGCCATGGTGGCCGCCGCCAGCCTGCTCTGCGTCGGCGGCTGCAACTACGAGCATCTCGGCCGCGGACCGGACCGCTTCGATGAACTCGGCTTCGTCCGCGCCTGCGTCCAGGCCGCGCTCGACGTCTTCCGCACCCACCGCCAGCGGGCGTCGCTCGCCGACCTCGCCGGCTATCGCCCGGCGCCCGAGACCTGGCGCCACCCCGACCAGCTGAACGCCCTCTTCCGCGAATGGGGCTTGGAGCTGGTCACCGACCTGCCCATGGAGTGTATGTCCAAGGCCCAGCCGGGCGATGTGATCGCCTACACCGGCAAGAACGCCTGGTGCGCCGTCATGCTGAAGCGCGCCGAGGAGCCGAAGGGCAAGGACTGGCGCCACGTCGTCGCCGGGGTGTTCGCCCCGAACCCGCCCAGGGCCGTCACCCATCCGGGCCTGATGTGCACGCCAGCCTTCCTCTGGCGCCTTCCGGAGGGCTATCAGTGACCCGCCGCGACGACGCCAAGGCCGTCACCACCGGCAAAATCCTCACCGCCGCCCGCGCCCTCTGGGCCGAGCCCGGCAGCTACACCCGCGTCTCCCTGCGCGACATCGCCACCGCGGCTGGCGTCTCCACCGGCGCCATCTTCAACGCCTGGACCGGCAAGGAGGCGCTCTGGCGCGAGGCCATGGGCTACCCGCCGCCGGTCGATGGGCCGGCGGTGCGCGCGCTCCTCCAGGCTCTGACCGCCGGCCAGGGGGCCTGGGTGGAGCTCGACGAGGTCATCCGGTCCTTCACCGCTCCCCCTGAAAGGATTCCCGCCTGATGCCGGCCCTATCCGTCATCGCCCCGCCGCACCGGCGCGAATGCATGGAAACCCTGTCAGAGCGCATCCGCCGCCTGCAGGCCGAAGCCCGCGACCTGGCGCGCGAGCACATCGCCGCCCTGGAGGCCGCCCTCGACGAGGTCGAGCGGATCGCCGCCGAGATCGCCAATGGCGGCGAAGCCTACCCGCCCGGCGTGCGCGACATCGCCATGCGCTTGGCCGAGGAAAGCCACCTGAAGGCCCAGAGCCTCGAAGCGCTGGCGGCGAGGTCGAAATGAGCGAGCCCGTCATCACCGGCGGGCCGATCCTGGGGGGCCCCATCGAAGGCGAGCGCTTCCAGCGGATCGCCTTCATCACCCACCAGGCCGTCCTCGCCATGCTGAACGAAGTGCTCCGGCGCGAGGTGGGGCCGCACGGGGGTGACGGCGGACCGGTGCTGACTGGCGCGGTCGCCGCGTGGATCGAGTTTGCGCTGCAGAACCCCACGGTCACCGCAGCCGAGCATCGGGACAACTTCCTGCGCGTGTTCGACGAGATGGCGCCGCGTATCGAAGCCGCCCGCCTCGCCGATGCAGAGCCCGTCGGAGGCCGCCAGTGAGCCGCGCCTATCGCGACGCCTTAGCGCTCCTCGCCCTCGGCGGCTGGATCGTCTGGGCCTGCCAAATGGCCGAGCTCATCGTCGTGCGGGTGCACGGATGAAGCCCCCGTCCGCCATCCAGCGCACGCTCCCGCCGCTCCCCCTCTTTGCCGAGGTGAAGGCGCAGGCGCTTGCCAAGACCCCGCGCCGCCTCTCGGCCGCGCAGCTCGCCGCCATGAAGCGCCGCGCCGAGCAGCGCGGCGACCCCTTCATGGCCCAGGTCGCCGAGGCGCTGCGATGATCCGCCGGCCCGTCCCCCTCCCCGAACCCCGCTGGCGCGCCACGCCCGGCGAGCTCGAAGCCGAAGCCGCGCGCCTGCGCGCCCTGATCGCGAGGACCTGCCGGTGAGCCTGCCATACGAGATCGGGGTACGCGCCGAAGTCGTGGTGGAGGACGTTCTCGACAACCTGAAGCTTGAGGACCTCGTCGACTACATCGCCAAGCGCAAGGGCGGCTCTCAGGTCCTACAGGCGCTCCCCGACATGACCGAACTGCGCGACGCCGTCGCCCGGGACGACGGCCGGCGCTGCGTAGACATCCT
>DASPLZ010000475.1:0-3678 GCA_035627295.1 Phenylobacterium sp.
CTCCAGCCGCACCGCGCCGCTCTCGGCGCCCTGCCGCCCACCGCGCTCGGCCCGGCGCATGCCGCCTTCGAGGTTCTGGATGTGGTGGCCGATCTCGTGGGCGATCACATAGGCCCTGGCGGCCTCACCGCGCGCGCCGAAGCGGCCCTCCAGCTCCTGCCAGAAGGAGAGGTCCAGATAGACCCGCTGGTCGGCCGGGCAATAGAACGGCCCCATCGCCGCCTGCCCGGTCCCGCAGCCGGTGGGCGTCGCCTGTTCGTAGAGCACCATCGCCGCCGGCGGCGTGTAGCGCGCGCCCTCCCGCGCGAAGATCGGCGTCCAGACATCGGTGTTGGAGGTTTCGATCACGTCGACGAAGGCGCCGGCCTCGTCCTGCGGCGTCCCGCGTTCGCCTTCCTGCTGCTGCTGGGCGGGGCCCATCTGCTGGGTCGCCTGCAAGGTGGTGGAAGGATCGATGCCGAACACGAAATAGCCGATGAGCGCCAGCACCACACCCCCGGCGCTCAAGCCGCCGACCGCACCGGCGCCCAGGCCGCGCCTGTCTTCGATATTGCCGCTCCGGCGACCGCCCTGCCAACGCATCGACGCCCCTCCTTTCGAAACCTACCGCTCCTGACCCGAGGCCGCCCGCACCCGCGCGTTGGAGGCGGCCAGCCGGTCGTCGGGAATATCCGTGCCACGCACAGGCGCGAGCGTCGATGGGGGATTGGCCAGGTTGCGTGCGATCCGGGCCCGGGCCTGGGCGGTGGCGAGGTCCTGGCTCTGCTGGCGCTGGATCGCCTCGTTCGCGCGCAGGCGGTTCTCCAGCGACAGCATGTCCCGCTCCAGCTGGTCGGTCTGCCGGCGCAGCCGCTCCTGCTCCATCCAGCGCAGGTTGTCGTTGGCGTAGGGATCTAGCGTCTGCGCCAGGCCCGCGAGGGGCGTGGCGGCGACCACCGCGGCGAACAGGATGGCGCGCATGCCGTACCTCCGCCTCAGAAGCGGCCGAGCCGGCCCAGCGGTTCCGCGCCTCAAGGCCGCGTGACGGTGAACCGCAGCAGTTCCTTGCGCGGGGCCTCCCAGTTCGGCGCCAGCGCCAGGGCCTGCTGGTAGTCCATGTAGGCGGACTTGGCGTCCTCCAGGCCCTCGTGCGCCAGGGCGCGGTTGTAGTAGGCCTTGTGCGGCTCCTCGACGCCGAGCTCGATCCCGCGATTGATCTCGCCCAGGCTTTCGCTGAAGCGGGCCTGACCGATGTAAGCCGCGCCGCGGTTCACATAGCCTTCGCCGAGGTCGGGCTTGATCCGCAGCGCCGTGTTGAAATCCCGCTCGGCGCCTTCCCATTCCTTGCGCCGCATCTGCAGGACGCCGCGGTTCACATAGGTGCCGGCCCGGTCGCGGCTGTTGAGCGACTCGGTCTCCAGGGCGAGCGTGCAGAGCGCCTGGGTCCCCTCGTCGGACGCCCCGCGGACCGTGGCCTTGGCGCACTCCTCGGCCGCGCCGCCGCCGATCACCGTGACGGCCGCCTGGGCGCCGCCCGCCGCGCCCAATCCCCCGGCGACCGCCAGGGCCGCCCAGATCAGCTTACGCATAGTGTCTCTCCGTCGTCGGACGGACGCGGGACCGCACCCGCCTCGACACGCAGACAAAGTCCGCCCAAGCGGGCCTCAAGTCAATCTCGCCGAACGCCGGTTCCCGAACCTCACCAGACGGTGACGCGCTGCTCCTTCGGCAGGTACAGCGACTGTCCCGGCTGTACGTCGAAGGCGCCGTACCAGGCGTCGATGTTGCGCACCGTCAGGGCGCGATAGCGGCCCGGCGAATGGCCATCGGTCAGCACCCGCCGGCGCAGGGCCTCGTCGCGATATTTCTCCCGATAGATCTGCGACCAGCCGAGGAAGAAGCGCTGCTCGCCAGTAAATCCGTCGAGCACCGGCGGTTCCACGCCGCCCAGCGACATGCGCCAGCCTTCGTAGGACGAGGAGAGCCCCGCCACGTCGGCGATGTTCTCGGAGAGGGTCAGCTCGCCGTTGAGGTTGAGGTCCGGCAACGGCTTGTAGACCGAATACTGCGCGGCCAGCGCCTTGCCGGCCGCCCGGAAGCTCGCCATGTCCTGCGGCGTCCACCAGTTGGCTAGCCGCCCGTCGGCGTCGAACATCGCCCCGATGTCGTCGAAGCCGTGGGTGATCTCGTGGCCGATCACCCCGCCAATGGCGCCGTAGTTCACCGCCGGATCGGCGTTCGGATCGAAGAACGGCGGCTGCAGGATCGCGGCCGGGAAGATGATCGCGTTCTTCATCGGCATGTTGAGCGCGTTCACCTCCTGCGGCAGCAGGAACCAGGCGCCGCGATCAGGCGCCTGGCCGAGGCTGGCGACGTCCTGGGTGTACTTCCAAAGCTCGGCCCGCTGGGCGTTGCCTAGGGCGTCGTCGCGGCGGATGACGAGGCCCGCGTAATCCTTCCATTTGTCGGGGTAGCCGACGCCGACGATCATCCGCTGGCGCTTGGCCTCGGCCTTGGCCTTGGTCGCCGGCGACATCCAGGCGACGTTCTGGATGCGGTGGGCGAAGCCGGCCATGACGTTCTTCACCAGCGCCTGGGCCTGGGCCTTGGCCTCCGGCGGGAAGTGGCGGGCGACGTAGATCTGGCCGATCGCCTCGCCGACATGCTGGTTGGCGAAGTCGACGCCGCGCTTCCAGCGGTCGCGCTGTTGCGGCGTGCCGGCCACGGCCTTGCCATTGAAGGCGAAGTGCTCGTCCGCGAAGGCCTTGGGGAGATAGGGCGAGGCGCGTTCGACGGCGTGGAAGGCGAGGTAGTCCTTCCAGACCTCGATGGGCTCGGAGCGGGCCAGCTTCGAGGAGGTCACGAAGGCGCTGGGCTGCCAGACGATGAACTTGCGCTGGGCGGCCAGGCCCGCGGCCTGGAAATAAGCGTCCCAATCAAGGCCCGGGGCCTTCTTGGCGAATTCCTTGCGCTGCCAGGGATTGTTGGATTTCTCGATATCGAAGGTGTCGGTCGCGGTGGCGTGGCCGCGGGCGATGGCGGTCTCCAGCGCCAGCACCCTGGCCGCGCGCGCGGCCGCGTCGTCGCCGGCGAGGCCGGCCAGCTGCATGACCCTGGCCACATGGGCGGCGTAGGCGGCGCGGAGCTCCTGGAACCGCTGAGCCTCGCCCAGGTAGTACTCCCGGTCCGGCATGCCGAGGCCGCCCTGCATCAGATAGGCGCCGTTGACCTTGGGATCGTCGAAGTCCTCGGCCACCCAAAGGCCGAACAGCCGGTCGGTATAGATGTCGGTGGCGTACAGGGCGTCGACATCGGCCCGCAGGGTCTGGCCGAGCACGGCGGCGAGGTCGCGGCGGGTGCGGATGGCGGCGATCCGGTCGAGTTCCGGCTGCAGGGGCGCCAGGCCCCTGCCCTCGATCCCGGCCTCGTCGAGGAAGGCGGCGTAGTAGTCGCCGGCCAGTTTCGCCGGGCCGGCGGAGTTCGGTTGGGCGGCGGCCTCCTCCAGGATGGCGCGGGTGCGGGCGTTGGCCTCCTCGGTCAGCCAGACGAAGGCGCCGTAGTTGGAGCGGTCGGCGGGGATTTCGGTGGTCTTCAGCCAGGTCCCGGCGGCGTAGTCGTAGAAGGCCTCGCCGGGCGCGACGGAGCGATCCATCCCGGCGGCGTCGAAGCCGAAGCTCCCGTAGCGCGGCTTGGCCGCGT
>DASPLZ010000476.1:0-11083 GCA_035627295.1 Phenylobacterium sp.
AGGCCGCAAGCTCAACAGGACCGCAAGCCACCGCAAGGCGATGTTCAAGAACATGGCCGCGTCGCTCGTCGAACACGAGCAGATCGTCACCACCCTGCCGAAGGCCAAGGAGCTGCGGCCCTTCGTCGAGAAGCTGGTCACGCTCGCCAAGCGCGGCGACCTGCACGCCCGCCGCCAGGCGATCAGCCACGTGCGCGACGTCGACCAGGTCGGCAAGCTCTTCGCCACCCTCGGCCCCCGCTACAAGGACCGCAACGGCGGCTACCTGCGTGTCCTGAAGGCCGGCTACCGCTACGGCGACAACGCCCCGATGGCGGTCATCGAATTCGTCGATCGCGACGAGAGCGAGAAGGGCAAGGATTCGGGTCCGGTGCAGAACGTCGGCTTCGGCGACGAATAGGCCGCTTCCCCTCTGAGTTTCGAAAGCCCCGGATGACCTCCGGGGCTTTTTTCTTTCCCTCCCCCTCGTGGGGAGGGTGGGCCGCGAAGCGGCTCGGGTGGGGGTCTTGCTGACTCGTCGCTGCAGTCCAAGGCGCCGGAGATCCCCCACCCGTCTCGTCGCTGCGCGCCGATCCACCCTCCCCACAAGGGGGAGGGAGAACGCTTGACGATATAGTTCACGCATGCGTTAAATAAATAGCCGCGATCCCCAGGGAGGAACGCATGCCGCCCGCCAAGCCCGCCGTCATGCCGACGGTGTTCTACCGCGATCCGATCGCCGCCCTCCGCTGGCTGGAGGAGGCCTTCGGCTTCGAGACCACCAGCCTGGTCACCGACGCCGACGGCCGCGTCGGCTATTCGGAGATGGCCTTCCTCGGCTCGGCGATCAGCATCGGCGGCGAATGGTCCGGCCCGCAGCTCGGCGGCGCTGCGCTGAAGAGCCCGGCCTCGCTGGACGGCGTCGGCACCCAGTTCATCTGGATCGAGCTGCCCGAAGGCCTCGACGCCCACTGCGAACGGGCCAGGGCCGCCGGCGCCCGCATCCCCGACGAGCCCGCCGAACAGTTCTACGGCGCCCGCACCTACCGCGCCCTCGATCCGGAGGGCCATGTCTGGAACTTCCGCCAGTGGACCCGCGAGGTCCCCGTGGCCGAACAGGAAGCCGCCACGGGGCTGAAGTTCCGCACCAGCCTGGAGGATTGACCATGTCCGACCAAGACTACGCCCCGCCCGGCTTCGCCTCGGCGGTCTGCTATCGCGACCCGGCGGCGGCGCTGACCTGGCTGGAGACGGCCTTCGGTTTCGAGCAGACCATGGTGATCATGACGCCGGACGGACAGGTGGCTCACTCGGAGATGCGCTATCGCGCAGGCCGGGTGATGATCGGCGGCGAATGGTCCGACGACCATAAGAGCCCGGCCTCGCTCGGCGGCAAGAACACCCAGACCGTCCATACCCAGCTGGACGAGGACCTCGACGCCCACTGCGAACGCGCCCGCGCGGCCGGCGCGGAGATCCTCGCCGAGCCGGAGGACCAGTTCTACGGCGACCGCACCTATCGCGCCCGCGATCCGGAAGGCCACATCTGGACCTTCAGCCGCACGGTGAAGGTGATGACCCGCGAGGAGTGGGACAAGGCCGGCGGCTTCGTCACAAAAGACCGCCTGTGACCGCCGACGACTTCCGCCGCATCGCCCTCAGCCTGCCGGAGACGGTGGAGAGCCAGCATTTCGACGTCCCCGACTTCCGTGTGCGCGGCAAGATCATCGGGACGCTCAGCGAACGGGCGGAGGGGCGCGGCGTGGTCAAGCTCACCCGCGAGCAGCAGGAGATGATGTGCGAGGCCGAGCCGGCCATGTTCGCCCCTGTGCCGAGCGCCTGGGGGAACAAGGGCTGGACCCATGTCGTCCTCGCGGCGGTCGACGAGCCCACCCTGAAGAGCGCCCTCGTCGCCGCCTGGCGCAATGTCGCGCCCAAGCGCCTGGTCGCCGCCCACCCGAACCTGCTGGAGCGCGCGCCATGACCACCTACGACCTGGAGACCACCTATCTCTCCCTGGCCCCGGAGGGGGAGGTGGCCGAGCTGCCGGTGGGCCCGGACTTCTGGGCGACCATCGGCTCGAACCCGAAGCTGCGCGGCGCCCTCGTCAGCGCCTATCGCATGGACGCCGACTGGACCCACTGGGAGATGCACCCGCACGGCGACGAGGTTCTGATCCTGCTTGAGGGGCGCGCGACCATGATTCTCGACCGGGACGGCGCCGAGCAGCGCCGCGAGATGGCCGTCGGCTCCACCCTGGTGGTCCCCGCCGGCGCCTGGCATCGCGCGCTCGTGCCTGAGCCCTGCCGCCTGATGGCCATCACCTTCGGCCGCGGAACCCAGCACCGCCCGGTCGCATGAGCGCCGCCCTCGACCGCACCCTCTCGGCCCTGGCCGACCCGCACCGCCGCCAGGTGGTCGAGCTCCTGCGCCAGCAGCCGCGCCCGGCAGGCGAGCTCGCCCGCGCGGTCGGCATGAGCCCGCCGGCGCTTTCCCGCCACCTGAAGACCCTGCGCGACTCCGGCCTCGTCGAGGAGCAGCCCGGCCCCTTCGACGCCCGCGTGCGCGTCTATTCGTTGAGGCCCGAACCCATGGTCCACCTGCTGCGCTGGCTTGAGGAGACCGAGCGGATGTGGAGCGAGCAGCTCCTGGCGTTCAAGCGGCACCTGGAGGAGGGGGCGTGAGACGGGCGCTCAAATCCTCCCCCATGCAGCGGAGCGGAATGGGGGAGGGGGACCGCGAAGCGGTGGAGGGGGCGAGGTTCTCGTCGGCGGGTTCAACAAGGATGCGTCTGGGCGAATCTACTGAGGCCGACGCCAAGTCGCGCGCCCTCCACCGCTTCGCGGTCCCCCTCCCCCGCGAGCGGGGGAGGATTTGGTGAAAGGCGCGTCCAAGGTCTTCGTCGCCCTGCGGGTGAAGGCGAGCCCCGAGCGCGCCTTCGAGGCGTTCACGCGCGAGATCGGCGCCTGGTGGCGGCCGAACGGGCTCTTCCAGACCACGCCCCGCGCGCCCGGCGTGCTGGCCTTCGAGGGCGGGGAGGGCGGCCGGCTCATCGAGACCCTGGCGAGCGGCAAGGTCTTCGAGATCGGCAAGGTGCTCGCGTGGGAGCCGCCGGCGCGGCTGATGTTCTCCTGGCGTCAGGCCAACTTCCCGCCGGATCTTCACACGGAGGTCGAGGTGACCTTCGCCGCGGTCGGCGACGAGACCCGCGTCTCCGTCGAGCACCGCGGCTTCGACGCCGTGCCCGAGGGCGCGGCCCGCCACGGCTTCCCCGACAGCGCGCTTTTGCAGCGGCTGGCGGAGTGGTGGCGGGACCTGCTTTCGTCCTACAATCGATCACTGGCCGATTAAGGGGGAACGGCGAGATGTCAGAGACGCCGGCCCCGCGCCGCCGCACCGCCGCCTTCGGCTTCATCTTCGCCACGGCGGTGATGAACTCGATCTCCTTCGGCCTGATGATCCCGGTGCTGCCGAACCTGATCAAGCAGTTCACTGGCGGCGACACCTCCGCCGCCTCCGAATGGAACGTCGTCTTCGCCATCAGCTGGGGCGTCGCGCAATTCTTCTGCGGCCCGATCCTCGGCCTGTTGTCCGACCGCGTCGGCCGCCGGCCGGTGCTCCTGATCTCCATCGCCGGCCTCGGCGCGGACTTCCTCCTGATGGCCTTCGCGCCCACCCTCTGGTGGCTGCTCGTCGGCCGGATCATCTCCGGCGTCACCTCGGCCAGCTTCTCCACCGCCAACGCCTACATCGCCGATGTCATCAAGCCCGACGAGCGAGCCAAGGTGTTCGGCTGGATGGGCTCGGCCTTCAGCTTCGGCTTCCTGATCGGCCCGGCCATCGGCGGCGCCATGGCCGAGGTCGACATGCGCCTGCCGTTCCTGGTCGCCTCCGCGCTCTGCGCGATCAACTTCCTCTACGGCTTCTTCATCCTGCCGGAATCCCTGCCGCCGGAGCGGCGGATCGCCCGTTTCGACTGGAGCAGAGCCAACCCGCTGGGCTCGCTCCGCTTCCTGCGCGCCCACGGCGAGCTGGCCGGCCTGGCGACCATCAGCTTCCTCTGGCAGCTCGCCCATACCGTCCTGCCGGCGATCTTCGTGCTCTACACCGGCTACCTCTACGGCTGGGGGCCGGGGATCATGGGCCTGGCGATGATGGGCACGGGCGCCTTGGGCATCATCGTGCAGACCTTCCTCGTCGGCCCGGTCGTCTCGCGCATCGGCGAGCGGGGCGCGCTGCTGCTCGGCAGCTTCACCGGCGCTCTGGGCTTCGCCATCTACGCGGTGGCCGTGACGCCCTGGATCTACATCCTGGCGATGCCGGTGTTCGCGCTCTCCAGCTTCATCCAGCCCGGCCTGATGGGGCTGATGACCCGCCGCGTCGAGCCGACCGCCCAGGGCCAGCTGCAGGGGGCCAACCAGAGCCTGATGGGCATCGCCGGCATGACCGGCCCGGCGATCTTCGGCCTGACCTTCGCCTGGTCGGTGCGCAACGACGCGGCCGTGCACATGCCGGGCCTGGCTGTGGGCATCGCCGCGGCCCTGGTGGCGGCCGCCTTCCTGCTCGCCCTGCGCTTCGCCAGGCCCGCCGCGCCGCCTGTGGCCCAGGCCGCGCCTGCGGAGTGAGGATCGTCAAACTTGCGCCTGAAACCTAAGCTGTTTTCCCTCGCGTCATGAGGGGAGATTCCGTGCGCGCCATCCGCATTCTGATTCCTGCCGTCGTCCTGCTCAGCGCCTGCTCCGAGCCCGGCGCGGGCAAGGCCCAGCCGGCGCTGGCCCAGCCCAACCGCGCCCCGCCCTCAAGCGTCACCTCGATGAAGGTCTCCTTCGCCCCCGTGGTGCAGCGCGCGGCGCCCGCGGTGGTCAACATCTCCTCCAAGCGCGTGGTGCGCCAGCAGGACCCGTTCTGGGAGATGTTCGGCATGGGGCGGCCGCGCAACTCCATCCAGGGCTCGCTGGGCTCGGGCGTGATCGTGCGCGCCGACGGGGTGATCGTCACCAACAACCACGTGGTCCAGGGCGGCCAGGAGATCACCGTCTCGCTGAATGACCGCCGCGAGTTCCAGGCCCGCGTCCTGCTCGCCGATCCGCGCACCGATCTCGCCGTGCTGAAGATCGACGTCGGAGACGAACGCCTGCCGGTGCTGGCCATCGACGACACCAACGACGCCCAGGTCGGCGACCTGGTGCTGGCGATCGGCGACCCCTTCGGCGTCGGCCAGACGGTGACCAACGGCATCATCTCGGCGCTCAACCGCTCGGCCGACCCCACGGGCGATGCGGCCTCGGCCTACATCCAGACCGACGCGGCGATCAATCCGGGCAACTCCGGCGGCGCCCTGGTCGACATGGACGGCGACCTGATCGGCATCAACAGCTTCATCCTCTCGCGCTCGGGCACATCGGCCGGCGTCGGCTTCGCCGTGCCTGCGGCCATGGTGCGCCAGGTGGTGGAGGCCGCGGCCGGCGGCGGCCGCGCGGTGGTGCGCCCGTGGCTGGGCGCCCGCACCCAGCCGGTGACCGCCGAGATCGCCCGCAGCCTGGGCCTGGCCCGGCCTCAGGGCGCCCTGGTGGCCGAGGTCTGGCCCGGCGGGCCGGCCGACCGCGCGGGCCTGCGCTCGGGCGACGTGGTGCTGAGCATCGACGGCCAGCCGGTGATCGACGCCGCCTCGCTCGGCTACGCCATCAACGCCAAGCGACCGGGAGACGCCTCGCGCCTGACGGTGCGCGGCCAGGGCGGCCGCGAGCGCCAGGTCACCCTGCGCGCCGACGCTCCGCCGGCCACGCCGGCCAAGGACGAGCGGGTGATCACCGGCCGCAATCCCTTCGACGGGGCGACGGTGGTGAACCTCTCGCCGGCCACCGCCTACGAGATCGGCCTCGACCCGATGTCCGGTCGCGGGGTGATCATCACCAACATCGGCCGGGGCTTTGCGATGAACGCGGGCCTGCGCCCCGGCGACCTGATCCGAGCGGTCAACGGCCGCGAGATCGGCTCGGTGCGCGACCTCGCCGCGGCGGTGAACGGCGCGCCCGGCGTGTGGGAGGTCACCATCGAGCGCGGCGGCCAGCGGATCACGGCGCAGTTCCGGGCCTGACCCTCTTCTCCTCAAGGGAGAGAGTGGGCGCCTACTGCTGCACGCCGTTCAGGGCGTAGCTGAAGCCGAACTGGATCGGCGAGAGGTCGCGGAAATACTGCTGGATGAAGAGCGCCGCCTCGGCCACGCGGCTGCGCGGCACATAGACGATGTCGAAGCGGCGCAGCGGCACCAGGTCCTGGGCCGGATGCTTCAGGCCGCGCGAGAGGTTCACTGTCCGCATCATCCCGCGCCCGTCCGGCCCGCGGCGGATGATGACCACGCTGGAGCGCCGCGCCGTGGGCTTGAAGTCGCCGGCCTGGATGATGGCGCGCAACGCGTCCGAATCGCCCGCCATGTCGAAGACGCCGGGGTTGCCCACCTCGCCGCCGACGAACACCTTCAGCGGCGTGGCGGTCTTCAGCGCGACCTCCACCTCGGGCCGCAGGAGGTCGCGCGAATAGGCCGCGCCCAGCGCCTGGGCGAGCTCGTCGCCCGTGCGGTCCGCCGCCATCACCCGGCCGATGAGGCCCATGGTGATCCGCCCGTCCGGCCCGACGATCTGGGTCTTGTTGAACTCCGGCGCCGAGGGGACGCTGACCTCGATCTCATCGCCCGGATAGAAGCGGTAGGGCGGCTCGTAATCGGTCCAGTCCGCATAGCCGATATCGGTGAACTGCTCCTCGACCGGCCCCTCGATCTCGGCGGGCTTCTGGGCGGTCGCGCAGCCTGGCGCGCCGGCCGCGGCGAGGGCGGCCAGCAGCAGGATTCGACGCGAAAGGCCGCCTTCGGACATGGGCCGATAAGTTAAGGAGAATGGGTAACGGAGTGTTAAGCGCGCACCGCCACGGTCCAGCCATGGCGCAAGGGGCGTTGCACAAGGCGATCGACAGTCCCGCGCGGCCCGACTGGGCCTCGCGGCCGCGCTTTGCGTTGTCCGACATCGTGGTGCTGCTCTGGCGCGAGCGGTTCCTGATGATCGCGGTCTTCATGCTGGTGTTCGTGGCCGGCCTGGCCGCCGCCATGACCATGAAGACGGTCTTTCCGGCCTACGCCTCGATCCTCGTGCGCCTGGGCCAGGAATACGTCTACGAGCCGCTGGCGGGCGACGCCGGTCGCGGTCAGGCCCCCGAATCGGACCAGCTGATCCAGTCCGAGACCGAAATCCTCGGCTCGGCCCAGCTGAAGCAGCGGGTGATCGCGCGGCTCGGCCTGCCGCGCATCTTCCCGGACATGGCCAAGAAATACGCCGCCGCCACGCCCGCCGAGAAGCAGAAGATGGAGGCCGAGGCGATCACCGGCATGCAGCGGCGCATGCGCATCGAGACCGCCCCGGACACGCCGATCATCCGCGTCGGCTACGACGACGCCGACCCCAAGAACGCCGCCCTGGTGCTGAACACCCTGCTTGAGGAATACCTCGCCTTCCGCCGCAACGTGCTGCTCGACCGCACCTCGCCGGCCCTGGAGCAGCAACGCCGCGAGTTCGAGGCGCGCCTCGGCGAGGCCGACCAGGCCTACGAGGACTTCCTCTCCAACAACCGCATCGGCGATTTCACCGCCGAGAAGGCCTCGCTCTCGCAGCTGCAGGCCCAGATCGAGCAGCAGCGCTACGCCGCCGAGGCCCAGCTGCAGGACCGCGAAGGCCGGCTGGCCGCCCTCAACGCCCAGATGGCCGGCGTCTCGCCCGAGGTCGGCCTCTACCGCGACGTCTCCGGCGCGGCGGGCGAGAAGCTGGCGGCGCTCCGGGTGCAGCGCGAGGACCTGCTCTCCCGCTATCAGCCGACCTCCCGTGTGGTGACCGAGGTCGACGCCCAGATCGCCCAGATGGAGCGCGCCATGAACCAGGGCCGCACCACCACCGAAGGTGCCAAGCGGATGGGGATCAACCCCGTCTTTCAGACCCTGCAGACCGAAAAGATCCAGATCACCTCCGAGATCGCCGCCCTGCGCGACTCCCTCGCCGCCATGCAGAGCCAGGTCGACCAGCTGACCGAGCGGCGCCTGCGCCTGGCCGAGCTGGAGCCGGAGTTCCAGAACCTCTCCCTCGACCGCGACGTGTTGCAGGCGAACGTCCGCGACTTCACGGTGAAGGAGCAGCAGACCCGCGCCGCCCAGGAGATCGCCGCCTCGTCCAACGACAACATCCGCATCGTCCAGCGCGCCGTGCCGGCCACCCAGGGCAAGAGCCTGAAGAAGCCGGTGGCGATCCTCGCCTTCCTGTTCGCCGGCTTCACCGCCCTCTGCGCGGGCCTGGCGCGGATGTTCCTGCGGCCCGGCATCCCGACGGCCCGCTCGGCCTCGCGCACCCTCGACCTGCCGGTGCTCGGCCAGGCGATGGCCAAGGGCGACTGAGCAGGCTCGCCGAGATTGCTGTAGCGTTGCGCCGTAAGCCTTGAGTGACGATTCGATATGGCGGTGGACCTGAGCGCTGAGATGGCCGAGCTCTGGGCCCAGCTCGGCGCCCCCACCGGCGGGCGCGGGCGGGTGATCCAGTTCGTCGCTGCCCGGCGCGGGGAGGGGACCTCCACCGTCGCCCGGGAGCTCGCCGCCTTCGCCGCGCGCAAGGCCGGCCGTTCGGTCTGGCTTGTCGACCTCGACCTCTTCACCTCCAGCCAGCACGCGGTCCTCGGCGCTGCGACCGGCCGCTTCGGCAAACTCGGCGGGGCCACCGCGGCGACACCGGACGGCTCGGTCTTCTTCACCGTCCAACCGCCGGTCAGCGCCCCGGACGGGACGGTCTGGCCGGACGCTCGCTACCTCTGCGGCCACCGGGTCGGCGAGGCGCGCTGGTGGGTCACCCGCTTTCGCCGCGAGGCCCTGCGCGGGCGCCAGACGGTCCACATCGTGCCCAGCGCCGACTACTGGAACGCGCTGCGCAAGTTCGCCGACGTGGTGATCGTCGACGCCCCTTCGATCGACCGGTCGCAGGCCGCCCTGACCATCGCGCCCTTCATGGACCAGACCGTGCTGGTGGTCGCCGCCGACGAGGCCGACGCCAAGCCGCCGGCCCTGCTGCGCGATGCGATCATGGGCGCGGGCGGCACGGTGAGCGGCCTCTTCTTCAACCGCGGCACGGTGGAGACCCCAGGGTTCCTGAAGGCGGTGCTGCCGTAAGACCGGCCGCGCCAGGCCTCAGCCCCTCAGGCGTTCCACGGCCTCTGCGGCGGTGACCACGTCGAACCCAAGCGCCAAAGCCTCATCGGCGAGGTTCGCCAACGCGTCCGGCGTGCAGCCCCAAGGCGACGGCGTTTCAGCCACGTCATGCGTATAGAGGATGAGCCAGGCCTTCCGCCGCGCCGCCTCACCGAGCCAGCGCCGCGCGACCGCCTCGCCCTCGGCGCCTTCGATGCCGACCGCCGGCAGCTGGTTGAGGTCCGAACCCGCCGTCACCACGCCGTGGTGCAGCGCGCGGAGCGAGCCGAACAGGGGCTCCAGCGCCGCCTTCGGCCCGCCGGAGACGTCGCCGTAGGGATAGGCGAAGCTCGCCGGCGCCGGCAGGCCCCAGGCCGCCAGGGTCTCGGCGTTGCGGTCGACATCCGCCGAGGCGGCCCGCTCGCCGGCCTGGCCGCAGTCGAGGTGCGAGAAGGTGTGACAGGCGATCTCGTGTCCCCCCTCGGCGAGCCGGCGATAGTCTGCGGCCTCGGCATAGCGGCCCATCGGGCCGTCCTGACCGGCGAGGCCCGCCGAGACATAGTAGACGCCGCGCAGGCCGCGCTGTTCGAGGATCGCCGCCCCGGTGGTGGTGGCGCTCAGCGGCGCATCGTCGAAGGTGAAGGAGATCATGGGGCGCGAGGGCGCCCTGGAAACGGGCCGCCGGTGCGCCAGCCGCACGAGCCGGCGACGCAGCTTGCCCTTCAGGGAGCGGTCGGGCTGGTAGGCGTCGGCCGGGCTCATCAGACGGCGTCCGCGTAGAGCGCGGCCCGGTAGAGCCGCATGGCGAAGGCGCGGGGGGCGACGGGGCCGAGGTCCGCCGTGGCCAGGGCCTTGAGCACCGGCCGCCAGACGCCGCGCAGGGGCGCGCGCTTCAGCATCCGCGCGGCGCGATAGGTGGGATAGCGGGTCACCGCCTCTGGGTGCGTCGCCAGGATGCGGGCGAAATTGCCGGCCGACTGCTCGTACTTGGCGGCGATGGTCCGGGCGGTGTCGAGGCCGAGGTGGGTGGCGGTGTTGTCGATGTGCAGCACGGGCCAACGGCGTGCGACGCGCACGCCCCATTCCACGTCCTCCCAGCCCCAGCCGGAGAAGCCTTCGTCGAAGGCTTCGGCTTCGAAGACGTCCCGGCGGACGAGGAGGTTGGAGGTGAAGACGTGCTTGCCCGGATCGAGGCTCCGCGCGCTGGCGGGCAGGCAGTCGCTGCGCAGGGCCATGGCGCGATGCAGGGCGTGATCCGGCCGCTCCGGCGCCTGGTGGACGGAGAAGCCGCCGAACACCACCGCCGGATCCTCGCGCTCGATCAGCTCGGCGTAGCGGGCCAGGAAGCGGTGGCTGTCGGGCAGCATGTCGCTGTCGAGGAAAAGCAGGTGCCGGCCGCGCGCCATGGCGGCGAGCCGGTTGCGGCCCTTGGAGCGGCCTTCGTTGCGCTCCAGGCGGATGAAGCAGGCGGGCAGGGGCGAGGCGAGGATCCCCGCCTCCACGCGGGCGGCCAGGGCGGCGTCGCCCGAGCCATCGTCCAGCAGCACCAGCTCGGCGGCGACTCCAGCTTCCTGCGCCAGGGCGGCGAGCAGCGGCGTCGGGTCGTCGCCCTTGAACGGCGTCAGCACCGAGAGGGTCGGCGCAGCGTCTGCCCAGCGGGCGTTCCGGATGACGGTCGCGGTCATGCCGGGCGCACCTTCAGGAGCTTCAGGGCTTGAGCGGCGCGGCTGCGCACCTGGGCGGCGTCGAGCACCCAGGCGGCCAGGCTGAAGATCACCACGCCGACGCTGGCCTTGCCGGCGAGTTCGGCGAGGCCGCCCCAGGCCGGGACCTGCCAGACCGCCAGGGCCATGACCGCGCAGGCGGCGGCGGTGCGCGCGAAGTCGCTGAACG
>DASPLZ010000477.1:0-3161 GCA_035627295.1 Phenylobacterium sp.
AAAAGCCTGGGTTCCCGCTTTCGCGGGAATGAGCGGTAGACTTGCGCGTGGATCGAGCTGCTCTTGGGCTCAGCGAGCGCGCTAGGGGAACCACCGCCGCGGGCGTAGGGTTGGACCCTGCAAGGAGGTTCGCATGAAACCGCTTTCCGCCCTCGTCCTCGCCGCCGCCCTCGCCCTGCCGGCCGCGGCGGCCGGCGCGCAGGACGCGCCCCGCCAGTGCTTCGTCCTGCGCAACATGGACGGCACCCGCGCCGCGGACGCCCGCACCCTCTACGCCAAGGTGGGCCGCGACATCTGGCGGTTCGACATGGCCGGCGCCTGCCTCAGCACCGTCAGCAGCGACGGCCTGATCGTCGAGCCGGTGGGCGGGCGCTCCACCGTCTGCGGGCCGCTGGACCTGAACATCAAGGGGCGCAACGGCGGGATCGCCGTGCCGTGCATCGTCCGGTCGCTGACCAAGCTGACGCCGGAAGAGGCCGCGGCGCTGCCGAAGGGCGATCGGCCCTAGTCTTCGGCCTCGGCCGGCTCGGGCTGCAGGCGGACGGCCACCGCCACGGTGATCGAGCCCAACACCGCCACGCCCGCGCCCAGCCACTGGGTCGGCGTCATCCCGAGCGAGATGTAGTGGCCGGCCAGGCAGCTGACCGTGAACACCAGCGAGGTGGAGGCCCAGCGGGCGGCCATCGGAGAAGAAAGGCGCGCGAACATGCGGGCTACCTTGCGCGAAACATGCCTTCTGATGCCTTAACGGCGGGGGTCGGGTCGCTGCGACACGGGCGCGCAGCAGAGGGTTGTCAGGCGCAACTTGACAAAGGCTATGTCAGGGATAGCCTGACATCCAGACTCATCAAGGAGGTCGTCCATGACGGCTCAACCCGCGGCCGAAGGCGCGCGTCCGGCGGAAGTGTTCTGCTCCTTCTGCCTGAAGTCCCAGCACGAGGTGGCCAAGCTGGTCGCCGGCGGCGGCGGGGTGCACATCTGCGACGATTGCGTGCGGCTGGCCGGCGTCTGGATGGCGGGAGACACGCCCGACCTTTCCGACATCACCCCGCCCGAGCAGCTTCCGGCCGAGCGGCTTCTGCGGCACCTGGCCGCCATCGAACAGACCCGCGCCGGGAAGGGCGGGCAGCTGCAGTGGACGGTGGACCAGCTTCGCGCGCGCGAGGTCAGCTGGGCGCAGATCGGCGAGGCTCTCGGCGTGTCGCGCCAGGCGGCGTGGGAGCGGTTCTCCTAGCCTGGTCCACGCGAAAAGGGCGGCTCCGGTGGAGCCGCCCTTATGGCGCAAACGCGAGCCCGCTTACTGCGGCGGCGTGGGCGTTTCCACGGCCGGCGCGTCCGGCGTGGCCGCCGGTTCGGGCGGGGTCACCGGCTGCGGCGCGGCCGTGACGGGCGCGGTCGGGGCCGCCGGAGCGGTGGTGGTGGTCGAGGGCGGCGTCGTGACGCCGCTGGGCGGAGTCACCGTGCCGGCGGGGTTGATCGCCTGCGGCGCCGGGTCGCCGGTGCGATCCAGCTGGTTATAGGTGGTCGGGCCGGCCGGCAGGGTGGCGCTGGCGTCGACGCCCAGGTCGTCGGCCGCAGCCGGCGCAGCGGCCGCGGGCGCGGCGGCGCGCTCGACCCGCGGCGTCGAGCGGCGGGCCGGGGCGGGGGCCACCCGGGCGGCAGGCGGCGGGGCCTCGGCGACCTGCACCGGGGCCGGGGCGGGCGGGACCACGGCGGTGTCGGCAGGCGCGACCGGCGGCAGGGTCGGATTGGCCAGCGGGGCCTGGGCGGTCTCCATCGGCAGCGAAGCGCCGAGATCCGGCTCCTCCCCGCCGCGACCGGAGGTCAGCAGCAGCGCCGCGCCGACGCCGACGACGGCGATGACCGGAATGGCGACGAAGGCCGGGTTGATCCCGCCCCGCTTCTTCAGCGTGCGGGTGGGCTGGGCGAACGCGGGGGTCGCGGCGAAGGCGGGCCCCTCGTCGCGCAGGTCGTCGCGGCGGAACTCCTCGTACGTCGGCGGCGGCGTGGGCTCGGCCGTCGCGGCGGCGAAGGCGCGGTCCTCGCGATCGAACTCCCGTTCGGCCGGACGGTCGAAATCGCTGTCGCGGGGCGCGAAGGAGCGATCTTCCTCGCTGCGGGACGTCGTGGTCTTGTCGGTGTTGAGCGGCTCGAAGCCGGGTTCGATCGCGTTGAAATCGACCTTGCCGCCAGCGAAAGGCGTACTCATCGTCAGTTCCTTCATGGTGTTTCGTCGGGAGCTGTAACGAAGCGCCGCCGCAACCGTTCCCGACAATGTGAATTGGTCAGGCTTGTTCTTACCGAAGACTGTAAAGCCTCGGATCGATTACACAAAATCCGCCCATCTTATGCTTGAAGTCCGCCACGATTTGACCGGGAATAGGGCGGGATCGTGGCGCCGGAAACCTAGTCCAGGAGCTCCGACAGCGTCTGGATGATCCGGTCCGGCCGGTAGGGGTTGCCGGGCGGGAGACCCTCGCCCAGGTGGTCGTGCCAGATGGCGTAGATGCCCAGGCGCTGGGGCGCGGCCACCTCCCACTCGAGATTGTCGCCGACCATCCAGGTCTCGCCGGCGCTGACATCCAGGGCCTGCAGGGCGTGCAGGTAGGCGCGCTCCTCCGGCTTGCCGAAGCCGGCCTCGCCCTCGATCTGGATATGATCGAAGAGCGGCGCGAGGGCGAAGCGCTCGACCTTGGCGCGCTGGCTGGCGGCGTCGCCGTTGGTGACCAGGGCCATCTTCACGCCGGCCGCCCGGATCGCCTGCAGGGTCTCGATCGCGCCGGGGAAGCAGCGGTGTTCCTCGCGGGCCGCGTGCAGCCGCTCGGCGAAGGCGTCGGCGACGGCGGGCGTGGCGCCGGGCGCGTCGGCGGCCAGGTCGGCGAAGGCCTCGCCGATCATGGCGCGTCGCCCCTCGGCCAGCCGCATGCGCCAGTAGGCGTGGCGGGCCGGGTCGTTCCAGAAGACGTCGGAGACCGCCATCAGGCGGGCGGCGGCCTCGGCCGGCGGCAGGGGCGCGAAAGCCTCGGCGAACTCCTCGGCCAGGGTCTGGAAGAGGAGCTTTCGCGAGCCGGCCGAGATGATCGTGTCATCGAGGTCGAACAGAATCGCCGTCGGAAGCCTGGCCATGTTCCAGTTAAGCCGGCCGCCCCGGTTTGCGCCAG
>DASPLZ010000478.1:0-10692 GCA_035627295.1 Phenylobacterium sp.
AGATTGAACAGTGGAGGCCGTAATGCCCAACATCATGCAGGACGAGCCCGACCCCATCGATGTCGCTGTCGGCGCGCGGATCCGCCTTCGCCGCAAGCAGCTCGGCGTCAGCCAGTCGAAGCTGGCCGACGCCATCGGCGTCACGTTCCAGCAGGTTCAGAAGTACGAGCGGGGCGCCAACCGCGTCTCGGCCTCGTCGCTGGCCAAGATCGCCAAGGCGCTGGACGCGCCGGTGGCCGCCTTCTTCGGCCACGAGGACGAGGGCGCCGACGAGAAGATGTTCTCGGTGCTGAAGACCCCGGGGGCGAGCGAGATGCTGGAGGCCTACTCTCGCATCCGCGATTCCGAACAGCGCCAGGCGCTGATCGCGCTGGCCCGCAGCATGAGCGCGGCGGGGGCGCGGCGCGAAGAGGCGGCCTGAAAGGACGCTTCCAGCTGAACGCAAAAACGGCCGGGGTCCGCCCCGGCCGTTTTCGTTTTCTCCCTCCCCCTTGTGGGGAGGGTGGGTCGGCGCGGCACGCGCCGAGACGGGTGGGGGACACCGGCGTCTCGGCTGTCGCGGCGAGTCAGCAAGACCCCCACCCGACCCCCGCTTGCGCGGGGGCCACCCTCCCCACAAGGGGGAGGGAGAGTGCTAGTTCGACGGCACCGGCGCGCCGACCTGGCGCGGGGCGACCGGGAAGAACTTCTCCGTCAGCTGCGGGAAGGCTTCCGAGATGATCGTGGCCGGCGTCCAGCCCTCGGCCTTGTTGAGGTTGGCGATCGGACGCGGCTGCGAATAGAGCTGGATGTCGTCGCCGCGGGCGCCGAAGACCTGGCCGGTCACGTCCTTGGCCAGGTCGGAGGCCAGCGCCACCGAGAGCTTGGCCGGCTGGTCGGCGCGGATGGTGGCGGCCATCTGGGCCCGGCGGGCGGCGGCGGCCTCATCCTTCACCGGCACCGACTGGGTCATGCGGGTCCAGGCGACGGGGGCCAGGCAGTTGGAGCGCACGTTGTTGCGCGCGCCTTCCATGGCGATGATCCGCGAGAGGCCCGCGATGCCCATCTTGGCCGCGCCGTAGTTGGCTTGGCCGATGTTGCCCAGGAGGCCCGAGGTGGAGGTGAAGAAGACGTAGGCGCCGTCGTTCTGGTCGCGGAACTTCTCGATCGTCGCGCGGGCGACGTTGAACGAGCCGCGCAGGTGGACGTCGATGACCTTGTCCCACTCATCTTCGCTCATCTTGTGGAACATCACGTCGCGCAGGATGCCGGCCGGGTTGATCACCGCGTGCAGGGCGCCGAACTCGTCCATCGCCTGCTCGACCATGCCCTGCACAGCCTTGTAGTTGGTGACGCTTTCCGAGTTCGAGACCGCCTGGCCGCCGGCCGCGCGGATCTCCGCGGCCACCGCCTCGGCCGGGCCGGCCGAGCCTTCGTCGTCGCCCTTGAGGCCGCCGCCGAGGTCGTTGACCACCACCTTGGCGCCTTCCTGCGCGGCGATCAGCGCGCAGTCCCTGCCGATGCCGTTGCCGCCGCCCGTAATGAGGACGACCTTACCGTCGAGAACACCCATCAAAAAATCTCCCTAAGTCGAAAAATTGGTCTGACTCGGGAAGACGCTTATTCGAGGCGGTCGGCCTTGCGCAAGGCTGGAAACAGGAAGGCCCAGGTCGCGGTCACCACCATCGCCCCCACGCCGCCGAAGATCACCGCGCCGATGGGGGTCAGCACGGTGGACATCACCCCGGCGCGGAACTCGCCGAGCTCGTTCGATGCGCCGATGAAGAGGGATGAAACGGCGGCGACGCGGCCGCGCATCGGGTCGGGGGTGACGATCTGCACCAGGGTCTGGCGCACGAAGACGCTTAGCATGTCCGCGCCGCCCAGCACCGCCAGGGCCGCGACCGAGAGCCAGAGCTCGCGCGAATAGCCGAAGACGACGGTCGCCAGGCCGAAGATGAAGACGCCGGCGAACATGGTCAGGCCCGCGTGGCGGCGGATCGGGAAGGCCGCGAGGATGGCGGCGACGATGGTCGCGCCGATGCCCGGGCCGGCGCGCAGGAGGCCGAAACCCTCGGCGCCGACGTGCAGCACATCGCGCGCGAAGACCGGGAGGAGGGCGGTCGCGCCGCCCAGCAGCACGGCGACCATGTCCAGCGAGATGGCGCCGAAGACGATCTTGTTGCGCCAGACGTAGACGAGGCCGTCCTTCACCAGCTGCAGGCGCGAGCCGGGCTGCACCTCGGGCCGGGTGTTGGTGCGGATCAGGCTCAGGGTGACGATGGCCACCAGATAGAGCGCGCTGGTGGTCCCGTAGGCTGTGGGCGTGGAGTGGCTGAGCAGCAGGCCGCCGATCGCCGGGCCGACGATGGAGCCGCCCTGCCAGGCCAGCGAGTTCCAGGCGATGGCGCGGGGCAGGAGGATGCGCGGCACCAGCATCGGCGCGGTCGCGGTCCCGGCCGGCCCCATGTAGGCGCGCGAGCAGCCGAACAGGAACGACAGGAAGAGCAGGAGCGGGATCGAGGCGAAGTCGAAGAAGGCGGCGGCCAGCAGCATCAGGGCGGTTGCGATCTCGCCCGCGTAGCAGAGCATCAGGATCTTCTTGCGCTCATAGCGGTCGGCCGCCTCGCCGGCGGGCAGCGCGAGCAGGAAGACCGGGATGAAGGCGGCCAGGCCGATCATCCCCACGAAGAAGGCCGACTGCGGGATGGAGTAGGTCTCGCGGGCGACGGCGTACATCTGCCAGCCGAGCGCCACGCTCTGGATCTGCACGCCCAGCGTCGAGGCGACGCGCGTCGACCAGTAGAGCATGAAGTCGCGCCGCTTCAGGAGCTCCCAGGCGGAAGGTATCGGTTCGGGCGCTGCGGCGTCGCTGGCCATGCTCCGCGCTTAGCGGGCGTCGGGGCCCGCGCAAAGCCTTTCGCGCCAGATGGGGCGCAAGGGGTCGGCCGTGCGTCCTTCGAGACGCCCGCTTCGCGGGCTCCTCAGGATGACGATGTCAGCACAAACCTTAGTCATGGTGAGGAGCGGCGAAGCCGCGTCTCGAACCACGCCATGCGGTTCAGCGCGCAGCGACAACGAAGGGAGACGTTTTTAGTATTGTCATTCTAAAACATATGTTCTAATTTACTTTCCATGGCCCGCACCCGCGCCTTTGACGAAGCCGCCGCCCTCACCGGAGCGATGATGGCCTTCCGCGAGCACGGCTTTTCGGGCGCCTCGGTGAAGGACCTGGAGCGCGCCACCGGCGTCAGCGTCGGCAGCCTCTACAACGCCTTCGGCGACAAGCAGGGACTCTACCGCGCCGCCTTCGCCCACTACTTCGCGATGGTCATCGAGCCCCGGCTGGTGGCCGCCCAGACGCTCGAGGACATCGAGACCGCCTTCCTCGACCTTTTCGCCCCGCCGATGACCGACGGCTTCGGCTGCATGGTGGTGAACGGGGTCATCGAATTCGGCGGCCGGCCGGACGCACCCGCCGCCGACATGATCGCGCGCGGGCTCGACACCATCGAGGGCTCGCTCGCCCGCGTCTTTCAGAAGGAACTGGGCGCCAGGGCCGGCCATGCCGTCGAACGCCTCGGCCTGATCTACCGCGGCCTGATGGTCGCCACCCGCTCGGGCCGGCCGCTCGACCCGTACCTGCCCGCCATCCGTGAGGAATTCCAACGCCTGCGCGCCCTGCGCGACGGGCAAGCCTAGAGAGGACCCGCCATGCCCGCCGCCATCAACTTCTCCGACCGCCCCGCCCATCCGGCCTACAGCCAGGCCATGGAGGTGAAGTCGCCGGGCCGCACGCTCTACGTCTCCGGCCAGGTCGGTGCAGGCGCCGACGGCGTCGTGCCTCCGGGGGTCGGCGACCAGGCGAAGATCGCGGTCGCCAACCTTAACGCCGTGCTGGCCGAGGCCGGGATGAGCAACTTAGACCTCGCCAAGCTGACCATCTACCTCACCGACCCGGGGGACCTGCCGGCCTTCTTCGCCGGCGCCGCCGGGACGCTGCCTTCGCCGCCGCCGGCCATCACCCTGCTGATCGTCAGCGGCCTTTCCGACCCCGCCCTCAAGGTGGAGATCGAGGCGATCGCGGCGGCCTAGGCTTCCGTCGGCGAAATCTTCGCGCCGGGCAGGTAGAGCGCGATCGGCCGCAGCTCGTAGACGGCCGTCGGATTGGCCTTCTGCAGGTCGCGCGCGACCTGTGCGGCCTCCTCATCGCTGGCGCAGTCGAGCACATAGAGGCCCAACAGGGCTTCCTTGGTCTCGGCGAACGGCCCGTCCATCAGCGTGCCGCCGCGCAGGGTCAGGGCCTTCAGCGTGGGCCCGAGCCGCGCCGCAGGACCGATCTTGCCCTCGGCGACCAGCCGCTCGTGGACGCCGAGCAGTTCGTCCATCAGGGCGTCGTCCTCGGTCTGGCTCCAGGAGGTGACGGTCTCTTCGACGTGGTAGGCGAGCATGGCGTACAGCATGGAGTCCTCAGGGCCTTGCGATGATGCGGAGCGGTCGCTCCGACCAAGGACGCGAGCCTAACCCGCAAAGCCGACAATTCGTCAGCGCGCGGCGGCCTGATGCAGGAAGCGCCGGATCCACTCGCCCGTCCGCGCCCTGTCGTCGGGCGCCCGATAGGTGGCGATGGCGGCGTCGGCCTGTTCGTCCGAATAGCGCGCGCCGCGGCGGGCCTCGATCAGCGCCTTGGCGTAGGCGGGCCGGAACTCCGGGTGCAGTTGCAGCGAGATGGCCGGCTGGTCGCGCCAGGCCAGCATGCCGAACGGGGTGAAGTCGCTGGCGGCGATCACCTCGGTGTTCGGGGGCTGTTCGACCACCTGGTCCTGGTGCGTGCCGGGCAGGGAGAGGCTGGCGACGCCGTCGTCCATCCAGGGCTCGCGCCGGCGCACCGCGTAGGTCTGCAGACCGACGCCCCAGCCCCTCTTGGATTTCTCCACCCGGCCGCCAAACGCTTCGGCCATCACCTGGTGGCCGAAGCAGACGCCCACCAGCGGCGCCTTGCCCTTGGCCTCCACCAGGAAGGCCTTCAGCGGCGCGATCCAGGGCAGCGGGTCATAGACCCCGGCCGAGGCGCCGGTGATCAGATAGGCGTCGCATGCCTGCGGGTGCGCCGGCAGCTCGCCGGCCGCCACATCGAAGGTGGCGTAGTCGTAGGCGTCCTCGCCGAGCAGGGCGCGGAACATCGCCGGATAGTCGCCAAAGGTCTCGGCCAGCGGCTCGGGCGGGGCGCCAGTCTCCAGGATGCCGAGCTTCAATAGACCATGCCCTGGGCCACCGCCTTCAAGCGCTCGACGATGGAGAGCTTGTCTTCGATGAAGTCGTTCTCCACCCACCAGGCCTCGACCTCGCGCATCACCTCCCCGACCAGGGGGCCCCTGGGCACGCCGGCGGCGACCACCTCCTCGCCGGTCAGGGGGAGGCTGGGGACCGGCCAGCTCTGGGCCAGCGGCAGCAGGGCGCGCCATTGCGTGGTGGCCGCTTTCCGGTCGGAGGCGGCCCAGGCCAGCATCACCCGGTCGGTGAAGGGCTGGACGCCCGCCTGGTAGACATGGCGGCGGGCCTCACGCGGGCTCATCCAGGAGACCAGCTTCGGCTCGGGCTGCAGGGCGGCGACGAGGCGGTCGCGCTGGGCGTTGGAGAGACGCAGGGCCTGGGCGGTCTCGGCGGCGACGGCCGGGTCGTCGGGCAGCAGGGCGGCGAGGCGCAGGAGCGCGTCGTCGGTGAACAGCATCTCGGTCTCGATCGCGACCAGGCGCTCGAAGCGGGCCAGGCCCTGGGCCTTGGGGAGAACCTCGGCGAGCACGCCGGTCTGGGCCATCAGGCGCAGGGCGGGACGCGGGTCGTAGGCGGCGAGGAGCTTCAGCAGCTCCTTGGAGACGCGCTCGGCCGAGAGCCCGCCGACCAGCAGGCGCAGGCGCTCGCAGGCCGCCAGGCTCTCGGCGTGCGGCTCGCCCTTGCCGTACCAGGCCTGGAAGCGGAAGAAGCGCAGGATGCGCAGGGCGTCCTCGCGGATGCGCGTCTCCGAATCGCCGACGAAGACGATGCGGCCGGCCCTCACGTCCGCCAGGCCCCCGCCGGTGGGGTCGTAGAGCGTACCGGCCGCGTCGGCGTAGAGGGCGTTGAGGCGGAAGTCGCGCCGCTCGGCGTCCTCGGTCCAGTCCTCGGTGAAGGCCACGACGGCCCGGCGGCCGTCGGTCTCGACGTCGCGGCGCAGAGTGGTGATCTCGTAGGGGCGGCCCTCCGCCACCGCCGTGACGGTGCCGTGGTCGACGCCGGTGGGCACGGCCTTGAGCTTGGCCTGCTTGAGGGCGGCGATCACCCGCTCGGGGGTCAGGGTGGTGGCGATGTCGATGTCGTCGACCTTTTCGGCGAGCAGGCTGTTCCTCACGCAGCCGCCGACGAACCGCGCGCAGCCTTCGCCGCCGGCGGCCTCCAGGGCGGCCATCACCGCCTTGGTGGCGGGCAGGGTCATCCAGGGCTTCTGGCCGAGACTTTCGCTCATGGCGCCTTCTTGGGTTCGAAATGGCCTTCGCTGACCCGGCCGTCCGGGCCGACCTCGGCGGGAACATAGACCTGGTCGCGGGTGTCGGGTCGGGTGAGGCCGGTGACCAGCAGCGAGAGACCGAAGAAGATCGCCCCGGCGGCGGTCAGCCAGGCCCAGGGCACGGCGCCGTGCTCGCGGCCCCGTCGGCGCGAGAACTCGCGCCACACGAAGTAGCCCGCGAAGGGGGCCAGGAAGAGGAGGATGCGGCCGAACCACATGACGCGTTTCTAAGCCACCGCCGCGCCGTAGAGGCGGTCGTAAAGGGCGCGGAGCATCCCGGCGGTCGCCCCCCAGATGTACTGGTCCTCGTGGGTCATGGCGTAGAAGCGCCGCACCGCGCCGTCCGGCAGGGTGTGCTCCTTCTCCTCATAGTTGGTGGGGTCCATCAGGAAGCCGAAGGGCGTCTCGAAGATGTGGGCCACCTCGTCGGGGTTCGGCGTCAGGGTGATGTCGGGCCGCACGAAGCCCACCACCGGGGTGATCAGATAGCCGGTGCCGGTCTGGTAGGGATTGGAGAGGCCGGCGAGGGTCACCGCCTGGGGGTTCAGCCCAATCTCCTCCCAGGCCTCGCGCAGGGCGGTGGCCCAGGGGGTCTCGCCGGGATCACAGCGGCCGCCGGGCAGGGCGACCTGGCCGGTGTGGCGGCGCAGGG
The DNA here is from genome assembly GCA_035627295.1 of Phenylobacterium sp. Taxonomy (GTDB): domain Bacteria; phylum Pseudomonadota; class Alphaproteobacteria; order Caulobacterales; family Caulobacteraceae; genus Phenylobacterium. Next base: position 7,176 of record DASPLZ010000478.1, read on the forward strand.
TGTCGGCGCGGCGGGTGAGAAGGACGGTGAGGCCCTCCTCGCGCTCGACCAGCCCGACCAGCACGGCGGCGGGGGTCAGCTCGCCGGGGTCCGGCGACCAGCCGGGGGAGAGGTCGAAGTCGGACTTGCGCACGGGCTCGACCGCGCGGTCCTCCAGGGGATCGAGGTGACGGGAGATCCAGTCCCGCAGGTCCGGTCCGGTCACGTCTGCGGCGCCTCGACCGGGCCGACCGCGAACCAGGCGCCGTTGGAGGTCACGCCCATCACCTCGCCCTCGGGCGTGGCGCGGGGCTCGGCCATCTCGGCCAGCTCATAGAACACCGGGCGGGCGATCAGCGCCTCCAGGCCCCGGCGGACGTGCAGATAGGGGCGCGGCTCGCCGGTTTTCCCGTCCATCTCCACGCGGATGGCGTTGTCGGGCCCGGCCTCGACCTCGTCGCCGACATTGGTGAGGAACTTCAGCGCCTCGCCCTGGCGATCCACGCGGGTGGCGATGAAGGGCGCGTCCTCCACCTGGATCTTCATCTTCTCGACCGGCGTGACCAGATGATAGCCGTCGGGGTCGAGCCTGAGGACCGTAGAGAACAGCCGCACCAGCGCCTCGCGACCGATCGGCGTGCCCTCGTGGAACCAGACGCCGTCCTTGCGGATGCGGATATCGATCTCGCCGCAGTGGGCGGGATTCCACAGGTGCACCGGAGGCAGGCCCCGCCCCGGCGCCTGCTTGGCCGCGGCGATCACGCCATCCAGTCCGCTCGTCTTCGCCTCAGCCATGCGGTCAAGGTAGGGGGCGCCGCCCCCGCCCTCAAGCCGTCAGGCGCCCGGCCCAGCCGGTCTCGCTACCGGGCCGGAGCGCGCGCAGCAGGACGCGGCGCGGGTCCACAGGGCCGGGCAGGACGATCTCCGCCGGGGCGCGGACGAAGCCGCAGCGCTGGAAGAACGGCAGGTCGCCCACCAGCAGCACCGCCTCGCAGCCGGCGGCCTGGGCGGCCAGGCAGGCGGCGTCGACCAGCTGGGCGCCGACGCCGCCGTGACGCTGGTCGGCCTCGACGGCCAGGGGGCCGAGGAAGGTCAGCGGCCGGTCGGCGATGCGGACGCCCCACATCCGCGAACAGCCGATCAGGGCGCCGCCGCGCCAGGCGACCTGCGACAGCGCCGGCAGGAACTGGGCGAACTCGCGCACTCGCGCCGAGACCTTGGTGTGGCGGCCGGGGCCGAAGGCGCGGGCGACCAGCGCCTCGACGGCGTCGTGGTCGGCGGGCTGTTCGGCGGCGAGGGCGAGGTCGTCGGGGACGGACTGGGGATTGAGCATCGATCGGGAGGACTTTCGAAGGGACGGCGGCGGGCCGTCCTTCGCGCGCGGCGAGGCGGCCGGTTCAGGCGGCGGGGGAGCGCTCTCGTCGCTGGCGTCGCATGGGGATCGCCCTCGGGTCCGTGATCGGGAGGCGCGGAATAGGGCCGCCGCCGGGTGTGGTCAACGGGGTTTGCGCGGGGGGCGGGTTCAGGCCGCCTGGCACCACTGCGCCTTGTGGCCTTCCCAGCGCCGGGCGGCGCCCTCGGCCACCAGCTGGTCACCCACATCGCGGCCGTTCACTTCCAGCGTGGCCAGGGTGCGGCCGTAGCGGTCGACGCCGTCGCGCGCGATGACGATCTCGCCGCCCGCGAGGATCTGGCTGAGCCGCGCCTTGGCGGCCAGGGCGCGGTCGGCCTCGAAGGCGCACCGCGCGCGGCCGGGCATCTCTGGCGTGTCGATGTTGGCGATGCGGATGCGCTCGCGTCCCAGGCGGAAGGTGTCGCCGTCGGTCACCCGGATGTCTGAATAGGCGATGGTTTCGGGCAGGGCGGCGGAGGGCGGCTCGCCCATCTGCGGCAGACGGTCCTTCAGCTGATAGGCGAGGACCAGCGCCAGGGCCGCCATCAGCCAGGTGACCGCCGCGCGCAAGGTGCGGGGGCGACGACGTCGATAGCGGAAAGCGCCGGAAGCCATGCCGGCACGCTTGGCGGCGGAGGGTTAGCGGAAGGTTACCGCGGCGTCGCTCAGACCAGCTTCGTCAGCAGGCGGCTGAGCTCGGCCTGTTCATCCGCCGAAAGGCGAGCGCCGATCTCCTCGCGCAGGGCCTGGGCGTAGACCGGCCAGGTCTGGGCGCGCAGGTCTCGCCCCTTGTCGGTCAGCACGATGTCGAAACCGCGGGCGTCGGCCGGACATTGCACGCGCTCCACCAGGCCCTCGGCGGCCAGCCGGTCGATCAGGCGCGAGAGGTTGTAGCGGGCGATCAGCAGGTCCTTGCCGAGGTCGCGCTGGCGGATGCGGCCGGTCGGCGAGCGGGCCAGGGCCCACAGGACATCGTACCACTCGACCGTCAGAAAGCCCTCGGAGCGGATGCGCGCATTGACGCGTTCCACCACCGCCGGGGGCGCGCGGAAAAGGGCGACCCAGGCGTCCTCCAGTTCCTGGGCGATTTTTGTTTTTGTTGCACTTGCAACCATGAAAGCGTGGCCTAGATAATGTTGCGTTCGCAACAAATAGGCGCTGGGCGCCTCCCGATCAAACCGGAGTCCTGAAAATGTCCCGCAAAATCGCCGTCCTCGTCGGCAGCCTCCGCAAGGAGAGCTACAACAAGAAGATCGCCAACGCGCTCGTGGAGATCGCGCCGGAACTCGACTTCCAGTTCATCGAGATCGGCGACCTGCCGTTCTACAACGAGGACCTGGAGACCGAGACGCCGCCGGCGCAATGGGTGCGGTTCCGCGAGGAGATCCGCGGCGTCGACGGCGTGCTGCTGGTGACGCCGGAGTATAACCGCGGCGTGCCGGCGGCGCTGAAGAACGCCATCGACGTTGGCTCGCGGCCCTACGGCAAGAGCGTCTGGAGCGGCAAGCCGGTGGCGGTGATCAGCTCGTCGCAGGGCGCCCAGGGGGGCTTCGGCGCCAACCACCACTTCCGGAACGGCTTCGTCTTCCTGGGCATGCCGCAGCTTCAGCACGAGGCCTACATCGGCTTCACCGCCGGCCTGTTCGACGAGAACGGGACGCTGGTGAAGGACGATACGCGCAAGTTCCTGAAGGACTTCACGGACAAGTTCGCGGCCTGGATCGACAAGCACGCCGCCTAAGGCGTTCAGCCATAAGATGTGTTATGGTGCACCACATGCGTCCTCAAGTGCCGCAAGCCTTGCTCGACGGGGTGGTGGATCACCTCGATCCCCTAGAGGTTTACCTCTTCGGGTCGCGCGCGCGCGGCGACGAGAAGGCGGATAGCGACTTCGACCTCCTGGTGGTCGTGCGGGACGACGCGCCGGCAGCTGACATCAGCGGCCGGAAGCTCGCGCAGGCGCGGAGCCGATACCGCGGGCCGGTCGATATTCTGGTGTCGCGCAAATCGCACTTTGAACGCCGCCGGACGATGCTTGGAGCCTTGGCGGAGATCGTAAGCCGGGAAGGCGTGCTGGTGTACGAAAAGCCAGTTGCCTGACCATGCTGCTGGAGAATGGCTGGCCATAGCCCGCGAGGACGTAGG
>DASPLZ010000479.1:0-3572 GCA_035627295.1 Phenylobacterium sp.
CGCTTGGGTCGCGGCCGCCTCGACGATGCCAAGGACGGCCGCGGCCACGCCGTCGGAGGGCGCGCGGGTGTTGGGGGCGATCGGCAGGCTGGGCAGAAGCACGGCGTAGCCGTGGCCTGCCAGGAGGCGCGGCCAGTCGACCCCAGGGCTCAGCCGCGGATCAAGGTAGGCGGGCGGGCTGCGGTGGTTTCGCCCCAGATAGGGAAAGACGACGAGTGGCGGCGGCGAGGCCGTGGCCCGGGCGGGAAGCACGAGCCAGCTCACCAGCGCCTCGCTGTCTACGCCCTTGTGGTGAACCGCAAGCACTCGAGGGCGATCGACGTCGCGCAGGTGGGCGTTGAACCCGGCGAGCGGCGTCGTTGCGCCATCTGGCCCGACCCAGAGCATCTGGTCTTCCCCGCCGCCTTGGCGCACCCGGACGAGAAGGCCGCGCCCGTTCGGCCCGGCCTGCACGAGTTCAGATCCGGACGGGGCCGCAAGGCGACTGGCCCTGCCGTCGGCGGTCATGCGGCTCCAGCGGGTCTCATCACCCGTTTGGCCAAGGCCGCTCAGGCTCTCGCCATTCGAGAGGCTCACCGCCATGCGCCGCACCGGATAGGTCGATGGCGCCGGCGGTGGGGCGACCGGGTGAGGACTGGTCGCGCGCACCCGTCCCATCCGATCAAGCGCCACAACGCGTCCTTGCGAAAGCACCAGGAGGCGATCTTCAGAAAGGGTGGCGCCCGCGAGTTCGAAATCCGGCAGGGCGCCGGTGAGGGCGACCGCCCGCGCTGAGAGGCGCCAAAGGTCGGCGCGGGGTTGGCCGCTCGCCTGGGCAAAGACGATCGGGTCCTTGCCAAGCCATCCGGCGATGACCGTCTCCGGACGCCGAAAGACCCTGGGCCGTAAGGCGGCGTCGGTGAGCGCGCGCACCTGGCCGCTCCAGGCCGAAACCTCGAGGAGATTCCCCTGCGACCAGGATTGACCGTCCTTTCGAGCGTAGATCAGCAGGGCCTCGCCGCGGGGCGACCAGGCGAGAAGCTGGCTCAGCACGTCGCACCGGGGACAGGGGCGCAAGACCTCGCCGGAGTCCAGGTCGATGAGCGCCAGGCGAAGGCGTGTGCGGATGATGTTGGTGTCGGTTCGAAAATCCTGAGCCGGCCACATCCGGATGTCGGGGCCTGCGCTCAGGACCGCGGCCCAATGCCCGCCTCCCGAAAGCTCAAGGTCGGTGAACTCGCCGCGCGCCAGGGTGCGCCGGGCGCCGGTGGCCACGTCGAGCGCGATCACTTCGCGGGGCGGATCGCGCGGCCTGAGCTCAGCGTAGTCGCCGCTGCCCAGCACCGTCGCGGCGAGGTCTCCGCGCGCCTGGGCCGACCATCGCGAAACCATGCGCCTCGTCAGGAAGGCTTGGCGGAGGATGAACGGAAGGCGCCCGTCAGGAACGGTGATGGCGACGAGTTCGGTCGGCGTCCGCCACTGCAAGGCGCGGCCCCACTCCGGATAGTCGGGCGTCAGGCCTGTCCACGTCACCTTGCTCGAGGCCAAGGTGACCACCCCCAACTCCCATCGATCGGCCTTCAGGCGAAAGATCACCTGCCGCGCCCCGTCGGGCGAGATGGGCCCGGCGGCGTAGCCGACGCCTTTTTCATGAGCGAGCAGTGGACGACCAGGTCCCGGGGCGGCCAGATCCACCACCTGGAGCGTGGTGCGGAAGAGATCGCTGTAGCGGTCGTAATCGAACCGCTCGCCCTGCCCATAGGGACCACGCCGCTCGAACACCAGCCAGCGGCCGTCGGGAGAGATCATGGTCTCGCCCAACGCCTCCATCTTCAGGACGTCGTCCACCGTCAACGGGCGGGTGCCGGCGCCGTTCGCCCAGGCGCAGAGGCCAAGCCCCGCCGCCAGGGCTGCGGCGAGCTTACGATAGGCTTTCATCACCAGCGCTTGGCCAGTTCCACGGCGATGAAGCGGCCGACCGGATCGCCGCTGGCCGGGTCGAAGCCGATCCCGGTCAGGTTGTCATAGAAGGGCGGCGGCTGATCGAAGAGATTGCGCACGACAAGGCTGAGGCTCAGGCCGGCGAGCCCGCCCGTCTCGGGCGCGCTGATCCGCAGGTGGGTATCGACCTTGGTCTGGGCGTCAATCTTGGCCCCCAGTGCGTCGGTGAAGCCAGCAGTGTGAATGAGCGCGCCGCCCAGCGTAAGCCGGCCGCGGGTCCATTCGGCGCTCGTTCGGACGCGAAACTTGGCCGGGTAGCCGGCCTGGCCCACGTACTCCACGGCCGGCGCCAGCGGCGTCACCTGCTGCTTGTAGTCGAAGAGCCAGGCGCCGTTCACCGCCAGTGTGAGGCGCCCGCCGAACGCCGGCCGGGCGTAGGCAGCCTGGACATCCAGTCCGCTCACCTGCAAGCGGCCGGTGTTCACATAGCGAAAATCGGTGATCGCCCGGTAGTCGGTCGGCGGAAAGACCCCGAGGGAGGTCAAGGTGCGCGGGTCGGCCAGGAGGCGGGTGATCAGGGCCAGATCCGCCGGGTCCTGCGGATCGAGCCGTTGGACAAACCCCGCCAGCGTCGGATCGGTCAAGGCCGTCAGCCGATTGGAAAAGAGCGGCCGGTCGATCCGCGACTCGAAGGTGGTCCGAAAGGCGCTCAGCGAGGCCTGCAGACCCGGAATGTGCGGCGGGGCCACCTCCAGGGTCACCGTCCAGGACTTGGCGGTCTCCGGTTCCAGGTCGCGATTGCCGCCGTTCAGCGCCAGGGTGAGCACCTGGCCCGACACATCCTGCAACCGGAGCGGCGTATAGACTTCCGCTTCCGAAAGCTCGGTCAGCGCCGGCGCGCGGAAGGATTCGCCGTAGGTGGCTTTCCAACGAACCCCCTCGAGCGGCGACCAGATCAGGCCGATCTTGGGGTTCACCGTCGAGCCGAAGTCGCTGTAGCGCTCGGCGCGGATGGCGGCGGTCAGCTCCAGCTGCTCGACACCTGGCCGCCGGTTCTCTGGGCCCACCAGCGGCGCGTTCAACTCGGCGTAGGCGGCCGCCATGTCGCGTTCGGCCTTGAGCGATTGCTGGGCCGTCGGGGTGACCGTGCTGGTGAAATTCACGCCGCTGCGGGCATAGGTTTCGCGGCGGGCCTGGACGCCGACGGCCAACTTGACCTCGCCCGCCGGCAGCCGGATGAGCGGGCCGTCGGCCTGCAGGCCGCCCGAGAACACCTGATTGCGAAGCTTGGTCTCGCTTCGCCCCGAGCCGATGAAGGCCAGGACCGCCGCCGCATTGGCCGGTTGGCCGGTGAAGGGATTGAAATAGCCGTCGCTGGCGGCGCGATAGGCGGTCAGCGGATTGTCGGGGACCGCGCCAAGGGCCTCGTTGAGAAAGGCCGAGTTCAAAAGGCCAGTAGTCCGCGAGGCGATGTGTTCCTGGCCCAGGCCTCCATAGCCCTCGAGGAGCCAGGCGGCCGGCAGCTGCAGCTTGAAGCCCGCAGCGCCCGAGAAGCTCTCGGTGACCGGCGAGACCTGCGGATTGGCGAGTTCGCCCTGGAAGGCGTAGTCGATCTGGTGCGAGGCGGCTCCGATCGGCGAGACAAAGAACGG
>DASPLZ010000480.1:0-7800 GCA_035627295.1 Phenylobacterium sp.
GTCCAGCGGTAGAAGATGTGCGCCCCGATCTGGTTCAGCTTCACCAGGGTCGGCGCCCAGTAAGGGGCCACATAGTCGGCGTGGTAGTGCGTGGCCGTCCCCACCTGCCGCGCCACGAAGCCGGCCAGGGCCGCGCGCGCCACCGCCTGGGCGTTGGCCCACAGCCCCGGCTCCGGCGCATAGGCCAGGGCCCCGTCGCAGGTGAAGGTGAACTGGCAGCCGGTGAGCCGCGCCGAGCCTTGGTAGACCACCCCGCACACCGTTTTCGGATAGGCCGGGTGCCGCAGCCGGTTCAGCACCACCTGCGCCACCGCCCGCTGGCCCTCCAGCGGCTCGCGGGCGGCCTCGTAGTAGACCGCCTGGGCCAGGCACCGCTGCGCCCGCTCGGCGTCGCTCGCCGAACCCTTGAAGATGAACGGCCGCGCCGCCGGGATCGGCCCCTTGTAGAAGGGCCTGAGCGCGTTGATCTCCTGCGCCGCGTCGGCAGGCTGCGGGCCGATGCCCAGCGTCGGGGCCAGGGTCAGGTCGAGGTTGCCCCACCCCATCGGCCGCCCCCAAAGGTCGATCTGCGGCCGCGGGTCGTGCCGGCGGGCGATGGCCAGGGTGGCGGCGTCCATGTCGGCCGTCAGCCGCCTGAATCCCGCATCGCTGAGGTCGCCGGACACCGCCAGCAGCGCCGCCGCCTCGCGCACGTTCGCCGGCCGCTCGCGCGGCGTGGCGCAGGCGCTCAGCGTCGCGACGAAGACGGCGGCGGCCAGGGCCAGGAGGCCCGGGCGATGTCGCAGATGCAGTCGGATGGGCCCGGACCCTCTAGCCGTCGTCGCCCAGCGCGCGCAGCATCCAGGCGTTCTTCTCGTGAGCCGCCTGGCGCTGGGTGGCGAGGTCGGCGGTGGGGGCGTCGCCGGCCGATTCGGCCGCCTCGATCAGGCCGGCCGCGGTCTTGGCCACCGCCTCGTTGGCGGCGATCAGGTCGGCGACCATGCCTTTCCAGTCCTGCGTCGGGTCGCCGTCGCGGATGGACGACAGATTGCCGAAGGCGCCGTAGCCCTGCGGGGCCAGCTCGCCCAGGGCGCGGATGCGCTCGGCGATCACGTCCAGCGCCGCCCACTCCTCGGTGTACTGGGTCATGAAGAGGGCGTGCAGGCCCGAGAAGTTCGGGCCGCGGACGTTCCAGTGATAGCCGTGGGTCTTCAGATAGGCCGCATAGCTGTCGGCCAGCAGTTTCGACAGGCCGGCGGCGACATCGTTCTTCTTGTCGGCCTTCGACTGGCGGGAGCCATCGGCGGGCATGTTCATCTCCTCGGTTGCCACGTCTAGGTAGGGCGCGCCATGGTGGCGGCAAGCCGTATTCGCTCAAGCTGGCGAAAACTCGGCGCCCAGAAACGCTCAAGCGGAGCCGTTCGATCCTGATGGCGCCTGCGGAATGGCCTCTGCGCCTGATCCCGACGGCCCGGCCGCCGTGGTGGAAGGCCGCGCTGGTCAGCCTTGTGGCCATCGCCGTCTCGATCGTCCTGCGGGTGCTGCTGGTCGGGACGCCTAGCGGCCTCGGCCTCTCATCGACCCATTTCCCCGCCCTGATCCTGGTCACCCTCTACGCAGGCGGGCGCTGGGGGATCGGGGCGCTGATCGTGCTGGTGCTGATCGGCTACAGCCGGCCCAACATCTCGGCGGCCTCGCCGGAAGTGGTGTCGATCATGTTCGCCGTCTCGGGAGCGCTGACGGTGCTGGTGAGCAGCGCGCTGCGGGCCACCCTCGTGCGCTTGCGCCAGGAGCACGAGGAGCGCGGCCGCGTCGAGGCCCAGCTCGAACGGCGCAGCGAGCGGCTGGCGGTGGCCCAGGAAGCCGCCGGCGTCGGCATCTGGGACTGGGACCTTGTGTCCGGCACGGCCTACTGGTCGCCGACCTTCTTCCGCAACGTGGGGCTCGACGAGAACCTGAAGGCCCCCTCCGGCGACGCCCTGCTCGAGGCCTGCCACCCCGACGACCGCGAGCGCATGCGCGAGGTGCTGCGCGCCGCCGGCCGCACCGGCGAGAAGTGGGAGATGGAGTACCGGGTGGTCCACCCGGACGGCGAGGTCCGCTGGATCCTGGCCCGCGGCGAGGGCAAGGTCGACGCCGAGGGGCGGCCGACCCGCTTCCTGGGCGTCAACATCGACATCACGTCCCAGCGGCTCGCCGAGGAGCAGCTGCGCGAGAGCGAAGCGCGCTTCCGCGCCCTGGCCGACAGCGCCCCGGTGCTGATGTGGGTGACCGGCCGCGACGGCCAGCGGGAGTTCGTCAACAAGGCCTACATCGCCTTCATGGAGGCGGACGCCTCCTACGAGGCGGCCTTGGCGCTGGACTGGCGCACCCGCCTGCACCCGGAGGACGCCGCCCGCGTCGTCGCCGACGAGCACGCCTATGACGAGGCCCTGCGCACCGGCGCCGGCCCGGTGGTGGTGGAAGCCCGCTTCCGGCGCGGCGATGGCGAATGGCGCTGGATGCGGGCGATCTCGCAGCCGCGCATCGATTCGACCGGCGCGGTCACCGGCTTCATCGGCATCGCCATCGACATCTCCAACTCCAAACAGGCCGAGGCGGACCTCAAGCGGATCAACGAGCTCCTGGAGGAGCGCATCAGCGAGGCGCTGGGCGAGCGCGACGCCGCCCAGGCCGCGCTCGCCCGGGTGCAGCGGCTGGAGGCGCTGGGCCAGCTCACCGGCGGGGTGGCGCACGACTTCAACAACCTCCTGACCGTGGTGATCGGCGCCCTGGACATGATCGCCCGCCACCCGGACGACGCCCCGCGCCGCGAGCGCATGGTGGAAGCCGCCCTCTCGGCCGCCCACCGGGGCGAGCGCCTCACCCAGCAGCTGCTGGCCTTCGCCCGCCGCCAGCCGCTGAAGACCGAGCGCTTGGAGATCGACGGCCTGCTGCGGGAAAACGCGCCCCTGCTCGGCCGGGCGGTCGGCGAGGCGGTGGACTTCAGCATCGCGCCCGGCGCCCCGGGCCTTTTCGCCCGCATCGACCCGGTGCAGCTCGAGGCGGCGCTGATGAACCTGGCGGTCAACGCCCGCGACGCGGTGGCGACCGGCGGCGCGGTGCGCATCGAGACCCGGCCCTGCGAACTGGTCCACGGCCAGGTCGAGGAGGCCGAGGCCGGCCACTACATCTGTCTCGCGGTGCATGACACCGGCGTCGGCATGGACGCCGACGTGCTGGCGCGGGTGTTCGAGCCCTTCTTCACCACCAAGCCGGTGGGCAAGGGCACGGGCCTGGGGCTCTCGCAGGTCTACGGGTTCGCGCGCCAGAGCGGCGGCGGCGCGAGCGTCGAATCCGAGCCTGGCAAGGGCTGCACCATTCGGCTCTACCTGCCGATCGACGAGGCGCCGGCCGCGCTCGCCGAGACCGCCGCGCCGGCGGTCGCCGACGAAGCGCCCAGCGCCCTCGACGTGCTGCTCGTGGAGGACGACGACGCCGTGGCCGAGCTTGTCTCGGAGATGCTGCAGGACCTCGGCCACCGGGTGCGCCACGCCCCGGACGCCCACGCGGCCCTGAAGGTAATTGCGACGGACGCCGCCATCGGCCTCCTCCTGACCGACATCGTCATGCCGGGCGGCAAGAACGGCGTGGAGCTGGCGCGCGAGGCGATCGCCCAGCGCCCGGACCTGCCGGTGATCCTCAGCTCGGGCTATTCCGGCGACACCCTCGGCCCCGCCGAGGAAGCTCCCTGGCCCCTGCTGCGCAAGCCCTACACGCGCGACGGGCTGAAGAGCCTGATCCAGCAGGTGACCAGCGAACCGGCAATTTGATCTGCAGGCTTGCCCCCGGGCGGCTGCGGCGTTATATGTGCCTCCTGCTTATGCTCTGAGTGAGCATAAATGGTCCGCGCCGGTGGGACGACAGAAAGCCCGCGGCGCTTTTTGAAGCCCCTGGAAATGCTCATTTCGAGCATAAGGGAGGGTAAGATGGCCGACGGTTCCGCCGCTTTCGCGTTCACCCCCGCTGTGGAAACCGAGACCGCCTCGGTGTGGGAGAAGGTCAAGTCGCGGGTCACGCCCATCGAATGGCGCGCCCAGGCCCCGCTGATCGCCGAGATCAACCGGCTGAAGCGCGAGAAGAACGCCGTCATCCTGGCCCACAACTACATGACGCCGGAGATCTTCCACGGCGTCGGCGACTATGTCGGCGACAGCCTGGGCCTCGCCCGCGAGGCCGCCAAGTCGAACGCGGCGACCATCGTGCAGGCCGGCGTCCACTTCATGGCCGAGACCTCCAAGATCCTGGCGCCCGAAAAGCGCGTGCTGATCCCGGACCTGCGCGCCGGCTGTTCCCTCGCCTCCTCGATCACCGGCGCGGACGTGCGCCTGATCAAGCAGCGCTATCCGGGCCTGCCGGTGGTCACCTATGTGAACACCACCGCCGACGTGAAGGCCGAGACCGACGTCTGCTGCACCAGCGCCAACGCCGTGCAGGTGGTCGAGCACGTCGCCCGCGAGTGGGGCGTCGACCGGGTGATCCTGATCCCCGACGAGTTCCTGGCCCGCAACGTCGCCCGCCAGACCGCGATCGGCATCATCGCCTGGAAGGGCCGTTGCGAGGTGCACGAGCGCTTCACGGCGCAGGACATCCTCGACCTGAAGGAGGCCTACCCGGGCGCCGAGGTGCTGGCGCACCCCGAATGCCCCACCGAGGTGATCGAGGTTTCGGACTTCACCGGCTCCACCGCCGCGATGAACGACTACGTCATCCAGCGCCGGCCCAAGCAGGTGGTGCTGATCACCGAGTGCTCGATGGCCGACAACGTCGCCGCCGACGCCGTGGGCACGGAGTTCGTGCGCCCCTGCAACCTCTGCCCCCACATGAAGCGCATCACCCTGGAGAACATCCACGAGGCCCTGCTCTTCGACCGCCACGAGGTCACCGTCGACCCCGCCATCGCCGAGCGCGCGCGCCTGGCCGTGCAGCGCATGGTCGACCTACCGCCGCCGGAAAAGCCGGCGCGCTACGACCTCGTGAAGGCGCGCCACCACGTGGATGTGGAGTTGATCTGATGGCCGCTCGCACCCTCCCTCCCCCTCCGTGGGGAGGGACAGGCCGCGGGACGCGGCCAGGGTGGGGGGACCTGCTGACTCTCAGCAACGACCCCACCCGTCTCGCCGCTCACGCGGCGATCCACCCTCCCCATAAAGGGGAGGGAGACGTCTGATGGACCGTCTCCGCCATGACGGGGTGCTTATCGTCGGCGCTGGCCTCGCTGGCCTTTCCGCCGCCCTCGCCGCCGCGCCGCGGAAGGCGCTGGTGCTCTCGCCGACGCCCCTGGCGCACGGCTGCTCCTCGGCCTGGGCGCAGGGCGGCATGGCCGCGGCCCTCACCGACGCCGACGCCCCGGCCCTGCATGCGCAGGACACCGTCGCCGCCGGCGCCGGCCTGGTCGACCCCGAGGTCGCCGCCCTGCTGGCCGGCGAAGGCGCCGAGGCCGTCCGCTGGCTGGCCTCGCTCGGCGCGCCCTTCGACCGCACGGCCGAGGGCGGCTTCGCCGTCAGCCTGGAGGCGGCCCACTCTCGCCCCCGCGTCGCCCGCGTGCGCGGCGACCAGGCCGGCCGCGAGATCATGGCCGCCGTCATCACCCACGCCCTCGCCCAGCGGCACATCGAGGTGCGCACCGGCGTGCGCCTGCGCGGCCTGGTGCAGGACGCCCAGGGCCGCGTGCGCGGCGTCGTCGCCGACGACGGCCAGCGCCTGACCCAGATCACCGCCGACGCCGTGGTGCTGGCCACCGGCGGGATCGGCGGCCTCTACGCCGTCACCACCACGCCGCCGGAGCTGCGCGGCGAGGGCCTGGGCCTGGCCGCCCTCGCCGGCGCGGCGATCGCCGACCCGGAGTTCGTGCAGTTCCACCCCACCGCCATCGCCCTCGGCCGTGACCCCGCGCCGCTGGCCACCGAGGCCCTGCGCGGCGAGGGCGCCCGGCTGATCGACGAAGCGGGCGAGCTCTTCATGACCCGCTACCACCCCGACGCCGAGCTCGCCCCTCGCGACGTAGTCGCCCGGGCCATCCACGCCGAAATCGCCGCCGGCCGCCGCGTCTTCCTCGACGCCCGCGAGGCGGTGGGCGACCACTTCCCCGAGGAATTCCCCGGCGTCTTCGCCGCCTGCCTCTCCGGCGGCGTCGATCCGCGCATCCAGCCGATCCCCGTGGCGCCGGCGTGCCACTACCACATGGGCGGGATCGCCACGGACGCGGAGGGCCGCACCTCCCTCCCCGGCCTCTTCGCGGCCGGCGAATGCGCCTCCACCGGAGTGCATGGGGCGAACCGCCTGGCCTCCAACTCCCTGCTCGAGGCCGCCGTCTTCGGCCGCCGGGCCGGCGCCGCCGCGCGCGAGAGCGCCGCCGGCGGCCGCCCGCTCGCCGCCCGCGCCGCGCCCGACCTGCCCGACGCCGACCTGCAGCGCCTGCGTCAGGCCATGAGCCGCGACGCCGGCGTGGTGCGCGAGGGCGCCGGCCTCACCCGTCTGCTCGGCGAGATCGACGAGGCCACAGCCCGCGTCGGCGAGGCCCCGGCGCTGATCGCCGCCCGCCTGGTCGCCGCCGCCGCCCTGGACCGCCGCGAGAGCCGCGGCGGCCACCACCGCGCCGACTTCCCGCAGACGGGCGCGCCCGAGCGCACCCTCCTGCGCCTGGCCGACCTCGCGCCCGCCGCACGGATCGCCGCGGAGTGAGCTTGCCGGCCGTCCGCTACGCCGCCGTGCGTGGTTCGAGACGCGGCTTCGCCGCTCCTCACCATGACTGCGGTTGTGCGATCTCTGAATTCGTCATCCTGAGGAGCCCGCGCAGCGGGCGTCTCGAAGGACGCAAGGCCTCTCCGCATCCATGATCCAGCCCCCGCCCGACCTGCTGATCGACCCTGTCGTCCGCGCCGCCCTGGCCGAGGACCTCGGCCGCGCCGGCGACCTCACCGCCCAGGCCTGCATCGCGCCGGACGCGCGCCTTGCCGCGGCCTTCGTCAGCCGCAAGCGCGGCGTGGCCGCCGGGCTCGCCTGCGTGCGCCTGGCGATCCAGGCGCTGGACCCGGACGCCACCGTCGAGCTGGTCGCCCAGGACGGCGAGGCCCTGCAACCCGGCGCCGTCCTCGCCCGCGTCGAGGGAGGCGCCCGCGCCCTGCTGTCGGCCGAGCGCACGGCGCTCAACCTGCTCGGCCGCCTCTCCGGCGTCGCCACCCTCACCCGCGCCTATGTGGACGCCGTCGCCGGCACGGGCGCGAGGATCACCGACACCCGCAAGACCACGCCGGGCCTGCGCGCGCTGGAGAAGTACGCCGTCTGCTGCGGCGGCGGGGTGAACCACCGCTTCGGGCTCGACGACGCCATCCTGATCAAGGACAACCACATCGCCGCCTGCGGCGGGGCCGCCGAGGCGGTGCGCCGCGCCCGCGCCTTCGCCGGCCACCTGGTGAAGGTCGAGGTGGAGGTCGACACCCTCGCCCAGCTGGACGAGGTGCTGCCCGAGCGGCCGGACGTGGTGATGCTGGACAACTTCAGCCTCGCCGACCTTGCCGAGGCCGTCGCCCGCGCCGGCGGCAAGGTCACGCTGGAAGCCTCCGGCGGCGTCACCCTGCAGAGCGTGCGCGCCATCGCCGAGACCGGCGTGGATGTGATCAGCGTCGGCGCCCTCACCCACTCCGCCCCGGTGCTGGACATCGGCCTCGACGCGGCCTGACCGGCCGGAACAACCCCTCCCCGGCCCCCGTTCTCCCTGCATAGGAGGACGTCATGACCAGCAAATCCCCGCCGATCCAGCCCGAGCAGCGCTCGTTCCGT
>DASPLZ010000481.1:0-3123 GCA_035627295.1 Phenylobacterium sp.
GGCGACGTTCGGCGCCCGCGGATCGCGCATCCGCACCTTGTCGCCATCCGGCGATGCGGCGAAGGCGTGGGCGAAGTTGGCGCAGGAGAGCTTGGCCCGGCCCGGGCCGGCGTGGCGGGCGGCCTCGACATGCTCGAGGTAGGCCGAGCGCGCATCGCGGCTGCGCTCCACGATCCGCTCGGTGACCTCGGTGACGACGGGATGCATGGAAGCCTCCTTGGGCGGGCGGGACGCGCCTCGCCCCTCTAGATAGGCGCCGCCGCCATCGATCAACGCCTAAGCCGCGCTCAGGCTTCGGTCAAAATGATCGAAAACCGGACAGCCTCGCCCCGGGCGGCTGATCGCCGAAAGTTTACGCAAGCGCGCAGGAACAAACCCGCCGCGGTGGGAGCTTGTGCATGGCGGCGAGGGCGTCGCGACTGGTCCGTTCCGACCGCGTACCTGGGAAGAACCTCATGAGAATTGCACAAGTTCCGCCACTCTACGAAGCCGTGCCCCCCCGCTTCTACGGGGGCACCGAACGGGTCGTCTCTCACCTCACCGACGCGCTCGTGGACCTTGGCCACGATGTGACCCTGTTCGCCGCCGCCGATGCGCGCACCAAGGCCACGCTCTCGCCGGTGCGCGACCAGTCGATCCGCCTCGACCCGGCCCCCCTGCAGTCGGACCTGGCGGCCCACATGGCCATGCTGGCCGAGGTGCGCGACCGCGCCGGCGAGTTCGACGTGATCCACTTCCACACCGACATGATGCACTTCCCCTTCTTCGCCGACATGGCGGGAAAGACGCTGACCACCCTGCACGGCCGGCTCGACCTGAAGGACCTGCCGGAGGTCTACTGGCGCTGGACGCAGTTCCCGCTGGTCTCCATCTCGGACTCGCAGCGAAAGCCCCTGCCCTTCGCCAACTGGGCGGGCACCGTGCTGCACGGCATGACGGCGGACCTCTACGAATTTCACGAGACCTCGCAGGGCTACCTCGCCTTCCTCGGCCGCATCTCGCCGGAGAAGCGGCCCGACCGCGCCATCGCCATCGCCAAGGCCGCCGGCAAGCCGCTGAAGATCGCCGCCAAGGTCGACAAGGTCGACGTCGACTACTTCAAGAAGAAGATCGAACCCCTGCTCGACCACCCGCTGATCGAATTCGTCGGCGAGATCGGCGACGACGAGAAGTCGGCGTTCCTCGGCGGCGCGGAGGCCCTGCTCTTCCCCATCGACTGGCCCGAACCCTTCGGCCTCGTCATGATCGAGGCGATGGCCTGCGGCACGCCGGTGATCGCCTATGAATGCGGCTCGGTGCCGGAGGTGATCGAGCACGGGTCCACCGGCTTCATCGTGCACAACCAGATCGAGGCCGTGGCGGCCGTCGAGCGGCTGCCGGAGCTCAGCCGGCGGGAGATCCGTCATCACTTCGAGTTGAGGTTCTCGGCCGTCGCCATGGCCCGGCGCTACCTCGACCTCTATGCTGGCCTCGCCGCCCCGGCCGCAAGGCCGCTCGCCGCCACCGCCTGAACCCAGGAGCCGCATGGACGACCTCGCGCCAGCGCCCGACTCTCACGTGGAGCAGGGCGAGACGGGCGAACCGCGCGTCCCGCACCGCCTGTTCGCGCTGAAGGACAAGGACACCTTCGTGGTGGCCGACGCCTTCGGCGACATCGAGGGCCGCGGCGACGGCCTTTTCCACAACGACACGCGCCTGCTCTCACGCTTCAAACTGACGCTGGGCGGCCGCCCGCCCTCGCTGCTCAGCGCCGCGATCAGTCAGGACAATGTCTTCTTCACCTCGCATGGCGCGAACCAGCAGCTGCCCTTCCCGGGCGGCCGGGTGGGGCCGCCCGGCGTGATCCATGTGGAGCGCAAGCGCTTCCTCTGGGAGGAACGGCTCTATGAGTGCGTCACCTGCACGAATTACAGCCGCGACGAGGTGATCCTGCCGCTGGCGCTGCACTTCACGGCCGACTTCCACGACATGTTCGAGGTGCGCGGCAGCCGGCGGGTCCGGCGCGGCGAACTCTTCCCGCCGACCATCGACGGGCGGTCCGTGCGCTACAGCTACCGGGGCCTGGACGACGTCACCCGCACCAGCACGCTGAGTTTCTCCGAACCGCCGGGCCGGCTGACCCCGCACCGGGCCGAGTTCATGATCCCCCTGCGGCCGGAGGCGACCTTCGAACTCTACGTCGAGGTCGCCGCCGAGACCGACGAGCCGCCCAGCCGCGAGCGCTACCGCTCGGCGGCCGCCCGGGCGCGCTTCGACATGCGGGCCCGCCGCCGCCACGGCGCGCGGCTGCGCAGCTCGGGCAGGCTCTTCAACGAATGGCTGGAGAAGTCCCGCTCGGACCTGGCGCTGCTCACCACGCGGCTCGACACCGGCCCCTACCCCTACGCCGGCATTCCCTGGTTCTCGACCGCCTTCGGGCGCGATGCGATCATCACCGCCTGGCAGATCCTCTGGTTCGAGCCCTCGTTGGCCAAGGGCGTGCTGGCCTACCTCGCCGCCAACCAGGCGACCGAGGTCGACCCGTTCCGCGACTCCGCCCCCGGGAAGATCCAGCACGAGACCCGCAAGGGCGAGATGACCGCCGTCGGCGAGCTGCCCTTCGGCCGCTACTACGGCGGGGTCGACACCACCCCCCTCTTCATCGCCCTGGCCGGCGCCTACGCCGATCGCACCGGCGACCTCGCCTTCATCGACCGCATCTGGCCGAACCTGCTGGCCGCGGAGAGCTGGATGCGCGACTTCGGCGACTCTAACGGCGACGGCCTCCTCGACTACGCCCGCGGCGCCGAGACCGGGCTTTCCAACCAGGGCTGGAAGGATTCCGAGGACTCCGTCTTTCACGCCAACGGCCACTTCCCCGAAGGCCCGATCGCGCTGGTGGAGGTGCAGGGCTACGCCTTCGCCGCCTACCGGGCCCTCGCGCGGCTGGCCATCCTGCGGGGCGACGAGCAGCAGGCCAGGGCCTGGACCGCCCGCGCCGAGCAGCTGCGGGCGCTGGTCGAGGACCGCTTCTGGATGGAGGACCGCGGGAGCTACGGCATCGCCATCGACGGCCGCGGCGAACTCTGCCGCGTGCCGAGCTCCAACCCCGGGCATCTGCTCTTCGTCGATCTGCCGTCGCCG
>DASPLZ010000482.1:0-7642 GCA_035627295.1 Phenylobacterium sp.
CGCGGCGGGCGGCTGGCCCTGATCGGCCTGGCGGGGCTGGCCGTGCTTTTGGCCGGCGGCGGGATCGCCGTGGCGGTCGCCAACCGGCCCGCCGCAGCCCTGGCCCTCCCCGCCGCCGCCCCGGCCGCCATGTCCGAGCCCGCCCCGCTGCAGGCGGCCGCCGACTGGCCGGCCTACGGCGGTTCCACCAGCGCCCGGCGGTTCTCGCCGCTCGCCCAGATCACCCGTGAGAACGTCGGCCGCCTCGAGCGCGCCTGGACCTTCCGCACCGGCGACCTGCCCAAGGAGAAGTGGGGCTGGGAGAACACCCCCCTCAAGGTCGGCGACACCCTCTATCTCTGCAGCGCCCGCAACATCCTGATCGCCCTCGACGCCGCCACCGGCCGCGAGAAGTGGCGCTATGACCCGAAGGTCTCCGACGACGCCATCCCCTACACCGCCGCCTGTCGGGGCGTGGCCTACTACGCCCGGCCCATCGCCGCGGCGCCCCTGCCCGCCGGCGCGGCCCCGCAACCCCTTCCCGCGCCGCAGGCCTGCGACCGGCGGATCATCGAGGGCACCCTCGACGGCCGGCTGATCGCCGTCGACGCCGTCAGCGGCAGGCCGTGCGCCGATTTCGGCTTCGGCGGCGCGGTCGACATCAAGGCGGGCATGGGCGACGTCATCCCGGGGATGGTCTCCATCACCTCGGCGCCGACCATCGTGCGCGGGGTGATCGTCACCGGCCACCAGGTGCTGGACGGCCAGTACCGGCTGGCGCCTTCCGGCGTCATCCAGGGCTTCGACGCCGTCACCGGCGAGCTGCGCTGGGCCTGGGACATGGCCCGCCCCGACCTCACCGGCGCGCCCGCGCCCGGCGACGGCTACACCCGCGGCACGCCCAACATGTGGACCACCGCCACCGCCGACGAGCAGCTGGGCCTGGTCTATCTGCCGATGGGCAACTCGGCCGCCGACTACTACTCCAGCCAGCGCACCCCGCCGGAGAACCAGTTCGCCACCTCGCTGGTGGCGCTGGACGTGACCACCGGCCGCCCGGCCTGGTCCTTCCAGACCGTGCACATGGATGTCTGGGACTACGACCTCGGCTCGCAGGGCACGCTGGTCGACTTCCCGACCGCCGCCGGCCCGGTCCCGGCGATCCTTCTCCCCAGCAAGCAGGGCGACATCTACATCCTCGACCGCCGCACCGGCCGGCCGCTGACGCCGGTGCAGGAGCGCCCCGTCCCGCAAGGGGGCGTCGAGCCCGCCCAGCGCTCCAAGACCCAGCCCTTCTCCGGCTACCACACCCTGCGCAGGCCCGAACTGACTGAGAAGGACATGTGGGGCATGTCGCCGATCGACCAGATGATCTGCCGCATCGGCTTCCGCCGCGCCGCCTATGAGGGCTTCTACACCCCGCCCACCGCCGACCGGCACTGGATCCAGTATCCCGGCTACAACGGCGGCTCCGACTGGGGCGGCGTGGCGGTCGATCCCAGGCGGGGCGTGATCGTCGCCAACTACAACGACATGCCCAACCACAACCGGCTGGTCCCGCGCGCCGAGGCCGACCGCAAGGGCTGGTTCCCCCGCGGCGACCCGCGCGCCAAGTCGGAAGCCGGCGGCGCCGAGGGCGCGGGCGACCCGCAGCAGGGCGTGCCCTACGCCATCGACGTCAACGCCGGCTGGCGCATGCCCTTCACCAAGATGCTGTGCAAGCAGCCCCCCTACGGCGGCATCCGCGCCATCGAGCTTTCCACCGGCCGCACCCTCTGGGACCGCCCCTTCGGCACGGCGCGCAAGAACGGGCCGTTCGGCATTCCGTCCATGCTGCCGCTCGACATCGGCACGCCCAACAACGGCGGGGCGGTGGTCACCGCCGGGGGCCTGGTGTTCATCGCCGCGGCCACCGACGACCTGATCCGCGCCATCGACCTCGAGACCGGAAGGACCCTGTGGTCCGACGCCCTGCCCGCGGGCGGCCAGGCCAACCCGCTGGTCTATGAGATCGGCGGGCGCCAGTACCTGGTGATCACCGCCGGCGGCCACCACTTCATGGAGACGCCGCCGGGGGACTACGTCATCGCCTACGCCCTGCCGCAGCGATGACGCCGCCTGCTCCCTGGACGCCCTACTGCGGCGCGGGGCCGACGCCGGGCGAGCTGGCGGCGCGCTGGAACCTCGATCCCATCCTGCTGATCGCCTTTGCGGCGGCGGCGATGGCCCTGATCGCGGCCTCCCGCGCACGCGCACCCGACCTGCGGCGAACGCTGCTGGCGGCCGGCCTGGGCGTGCTGGCCGTCTCCTTCGTCTCGCCGGTCTGCGCCCTGAGCTCGGCGCTGTTCGCCGCCCGCACGGTGCATCACGTCCTGCTGGTCGGCGCGGCCGCGCCCCTGCTCGCCTGCGGCCTGCCCCAGCTTCGACGCCCGGCGCTCGGCCTCTCGCTGGCGCTTCACGCCGGCGTCTTCTGGACCTGGCACGCGCCGCTCGCCTACGGCGCGGCCCTCTCCAGCGACCTCGCCTACTGGCTGATGCAGCTCAGCCTGCTGGCCTCGGCCGTAGGGTTCTGGGCCAGCGTCCGCGCCGCCGCCGCGCCTGCCGCCGTCGCCGCCCTGCTGGCCGCCACGGTGCAGATGGGCCTGCTCGGGGCGCTGCTGACCTTCGCCGAGCAGCCGCTCTACGCCCCGCACTTCGCCACCACCGCCGCCTGGGGCCTGACGCCGCTGCAGGACCAGCAGATGTCGGGCCTGATCATGTGGGCGCCAGCCTCGGCGCTCTATCTGGGGATGGCGCTCCTGCTGCTCGGCCGCTGGCTGGGACGGGAGGAGCGGGCCGCGGCGACCGCATGATCGACCGCTTCATCCTCTACGTCCTCGAATGGGCCGCCGGGCACCACGACCAGGGCCGCTACTCCCCCGTCGCAATCGTCTTCCACTGGACCATGGCCGTCCTGGTGCTGTTCCAGCTCGCCTGGGGCTGGTGGATGGGGCGGCTGCCGGTGGGCGGGGAGAAGGTCGCCGCCTATGACCTGCACTATGCGGTGGGTGTGCTGATGCTCGCCCTGGCCCTCGGCCGCGGCGCCTGGCGGATGCTGGCGCCCGGCCCCATTAACGACGCCGACAAGCCGGGCTGGGAGAGCACCACCGCCCACGTCACCCACTACGTCTTCTACACCTGCCTCTTTGGCCTGCCGCTCTCCGGCTGGGCGATGATCTCGGCCACCGGCCGGGAGACCGATCTGGCCCTGCTGGGCTTCGTGGCCTGGCCGCTGATGCCGCTGCAGATGCTGGACAACCCGCGCCTCTGGGCCGTCGAGGCGGCGGCCGAATGGATGCACTGGGGCCTGATCGTCACCCTGCTGCTGCTGTTGCCGATCCACATCGGCGCGGCGCTCAAGCGCCACTTCGTGGATCGAGACGATGTCCTGCACGGGATGCTGCCGGTCGTTCCACAGCTTGAGCCGGGTCCGTCGCGCTGGCGACGCCGGTTCCATGCGCTGGAGCGGCAGGCCGGCCGGCTAGCCAGGCGGCTATGGCCCGGACCTCCTCGGGCGACAGCCGGGCGACGGCGGTCCGCATGACCCCCCGCGGATCGTTGCGCCGCTCGGCCCGCGCCCAGCGGTGCAGCTGCTCGGCGGTATAGGCGGCCGGCTGGGCGGCGACGGCGGGATAGCCGGGGCCCATGCCCTGGCCCTCGGGTCCATGACAGGCGGCGCAGGACGCCAGCCCCTGGCCCGGATCGGCGTGCAGCCACGCCGCGGGGGGCGCCGATGCGGTCCGGATCGCCGAAGCGGGCGCCGGCATCCCGGCATAGTAGGCGGCGACGGCCCGGCGGCCGGCGTGGTCGAGCTCCTTGGCGACGGGCGTCATCACCGCGTCATGCCGCAGGTCCGAGGCGTAGTCCTCCATCTGCTTTTGCAGGTAGCCCGCATCCAGCCCCGCCAGCCTCGGGGTCGACACCCCGTCGCCGCCGCCATCCAGCCCGTGGCAGGTGAAGCAGGCGTTCGCCGGCCCGCCCTCGCCGCCGCTCATGGCGATCACCTCGCCGCTGGCCGAGAAGGCGCGGCCGGTCCGGTTGCTGGTCTCGCCGCAGCCGGCGATCAGCCCCAGGGGCAGGAGGAGGAGAAGCGCGCGCACCCTGCCCCAACACGCCCTTATGGCGCAGGTTCCGGGGAACCGTAGAGCTTGCGGCGAATTGCCGTTTCCATGAGGGGCGGCATGCGGGAACGGACCGGATCGTGCGCGCGGGAAGCTGGGCGATGAGCGCCGCCGCCCTGGCGCTGGCCACGGGCTGCGCGGACAAGACCGTGGTCGAGCGCGAACTCGCCGGCGCCGACCCGGAGCGCGGCCTGCAGCTCGTCCGGGATCTCGGCTGCGCCGCCTGCCACAAAACGCCCGGCGTCGCCTGGCCAAGCGGCCGCGTCGGCGGCTCGCTGGAGGGCTTCGGGGAGCGCCCCCTGATCGCCGGCCGCTTCCCCAACCAGCCGGACGTGCTGGTGCGCTGGCTGCGCGACGCCCCCTCGCTCGCGCCCGCCACCGGCATGCCGCCGCAGCCGCTGACCGAGCGGCAGGCCCGCGACGTCGCCGCCTATCTCTACGGGCTGGGCGATGGCTAGGGCCGACAATCCCCTGGCCGGCTGGCCGCCGCCGGTGCTCGACCCGGCCGGGCCCTTCGCCGGGGCGATCGGGACCGTGGCCTGGGTGCTGTTCGCCATGGGGGCGATCGTGCTCGCGATCGTGCTGGTCGCCCTGGGCGTCGCCCTCTTCGGCCCGCCCGCCTGGCGCAGGCGGCTGGGCGGGCAGCGGCTGGTTTGGGGGGCGGGCTTCGCCTTTCCGGTCGTCGTGCTGACAGCCCTGCTGGTCTACGGCCTGACCGTCACCCGCCACGTCGCCGAGGCCCCCCGCCCCGGCGAGATGCGCGTGCGGGTGACCGGCGAGATGTGGTGGTGGCGCGTCGCCTACCTCGACCCGGCCGGCCGCGAGGCCTTCCAGGACGCCAACGAGATCCACATCCCCACCGGCCGCCCTGTGGTCTTCGAGCTGGAGGCCGCGGACGTGATCCACAGCCTCTGGATCCCGCGCCTCGGCGGCAAGGCCGACATGATCCCCGGCCGCCGCAACCTGCTGCGCCTGCAGGCCGACACGCCCGGCGTTTACGGCGCGCAATGCGCCGAATACTGCGGCGGCCCGCACGCCCTGATGGGCCTGGTCGTCATCGCCCACGCCCCCGCCGAGTTCGAGGCCTGGCGGGCCCGCCAGGCTGCGCCCGCGCCCGCCGATCCCGTCCAAGCGCGCGGCGCGGCGCTCTTCCAGACCGCCGGCTGCGGCGCCTGCCACACGGTGCGCGGCACGGCCGCCAACGGCCTGGCCGGCCCCGACCTCACCCACGTCGGCGCCCGCCGCACCCTGGGCGCCGGCATCCTGCCCAACAACCAGGGGACCCTCGCCGGCTGGACCGCCGACAGCCAGGCCATCAAGCCCGGCAACCGCATGCCCGCCTACCCCGTGCTGACCGGCGAGGAGCTGCGCGCCCTCGCCGGCTACCTGGCGAGCCTGAAGTGACCTCCGAGACCGGCTTCAACCCGAAGCTCTACGCGCGTTTCCCGACCAAGGGCCGCCGGCCGAAAGGCGAGCTGGAGGCGCTGGAGGAGGCCTGGTGCGCGCCCAGGGGCTGGCAGTGGATCAGCGCCATCAACAACAACTTCGTCGGCGTCTACTACCTGGGCGCGGCTATGCTGTTCTTCGTGCTGGCCGGCGTGCTGGCGCTCTTGATGCGCACCCAGCTTGCCCTGCCGCTGAACGGCGTGCTCTCGCAGGAGACCTACAACCAGCTCT
The DNA here is from genome assembly GCA_035627295.1 of Phenylobacterium sp. Classification (GTDB taxonomy): domain Bacteria; phylum Pseudomonadota; class Alphaproteobacteria; order Caulobacterales; family Caulobacteraceae; genus Phenylobacterium. The sequence continues at coordinate 5,817 of DASPLZ010000482.1, forward strand.
TCACCATGCACGGCACGGTGATGATGTTTCTCTTCGCCGTGCCCGCCGTCGAGGCGCTCGGCGTCCTGCTCCTGCCGCAGATGCTGGGCGCGCGCGACCTGCCCTTCCCGCGCCTCTCGGCCTACGCCTTCTGGGCCTATCTGATCGGGGGCCTGGCCTTCTTCGCCTCGATCTTCTTCGGGCTCGCCCCCAGCGGCGGCTGGTTCATGTACCCGCCGCTGACCGGCGCCACCTACTCCCCCGGCATCGCCGCCGACTTCTGGCTGCTGGGCATCGGCTTCATCGAGATCTCCGCCATCGCCGGGGCCATCGAGATCATCGTCGGCGTCCTGCGCACCCGCGCGCCGGGCATGAGCCTCGACAAGCTGCCGGTCTTCGCCTGGGCGATGCTGATCTTCGCGGTGATGATCATCTTCGCCTTCCCCTCGGTGATCCTCGCCACCCTGCTGCTGGAGCTGGAGCGGGCCTTCGGCTGGCCGTTCTTCGACCCCCTGAAGGGCGGCGACCCGCTGCTCTGGCAGCACCTCTTCTGGTTCTTCGGCCACCCGGAGGTCTACATCATCTTCCTGCCGGCGGCGGGCGCCATGTCGACCATCATTCCGGCCATGGCGAGGACGCCCCTGGTCGGCCACAACCTCGTGGTCCTGGCCATGCTGGCGACCGGCTTCATCAGCTTCGGCGTCTGGTCGCACCACATGTTCACGGTCGGCATGCCGACCCTCTCGATCAACTACTTCTCGGCCGCCTCCATGGCCGTCAGCGTGCCGGCCGGGGTGCAGGTGTTCGCCTGGATCGCCACGATCGCGGCGGGAAAGCTGCGCTTCACCACCCCCGGCCTCTTCGCCGTCGGCGGCCTGGTCATCTTCGTGATGGGCGGGCTGACCGGGGTCATGGTCGCCATGGTCCCCTTCGACTGGCAGGCGCACGACAGCTACTTCATCGTCGCCCACCTGCACTATGTGCTGATCGGCGGCATGGTCTTTCCGCTGTTCGCGGCGATCTACTACTGGACACCGATGTCCAGCGCCCGGCCGCTCTCCGAGCGGCTCGGCAAGTGGGTGTTCTGGCTGATGTTCGCCGGCATGCACCTGGCCTTCCTGCCCATGCACCTCACCGGCCTGATGGGCATGCCAAGGCGCGTCTACACCTACCTCCCCGGCCGCGGCTGGGACCTGCCCAACCTGATCTCCACCATCGGCGCCTTCCTCTTCGCCCTCGCCGTGCTCCTGTGGATCATCGACATGGTCCGCAACTTCCGCCCCTTCGGCGAGCGCGACGCCGGCAACGTCTACGACGGCCCCGGCCTCGAATGGCTGCCCACCGGCCTCTACTCGGCGCGCTCGATCCCGGTGGTCACCAGCCTCTACCCGCTCTGGGAGCAGAAGAACCTCGCCCGCGACGTCAAGGCCGGCCGCTACTTCCTGCCCGGGACCGCCACCGGCGAGCGCGAGACCATCGTCACCAGCACCCTGGCCGCCGAGCCGCAGTACCTGCAGCGCATGCCCAAGCCCTCGCCCTGGCACGTCTGGGCGGCCGTCTTCACCGCCGGCTTCTTCCTGCTGCTGACCGTGCAGGCCTACGCCGCGGCCGCCGTCAGCGGGGTGCTCGGCGTCTGGTGCATGTTCCACTGGTGCTGGCTGCTCGATAAGCCCTTGGCCGAGCCGGACGCCGACATCGGCGCGGGCATCCGCGTGCCGACCTACGCCAGCGGCCCGTCCAGCCACGGCTGGTGGGCCATGGTCATCACCCTCGTAGTCGCCGGCATGGTCGCGGCCCTGATGGGCTTCAGCTACGTCTTCCTGTGGAGCCGCCAGCCGGACCTCTGG
>DASPLZ010000483.1:0-3386 GCA_035627295.1 Phenylobacterium sp.
GGTCGACATCTCGGTGGCCGTGGCCATCGACGAGGGCCTGATAACGCCGGTGATCAGGGATGCCGGCTCGAAGGGCCTGAAGCAGATCTCCGCGGAGATGAAGGATCTCGCCAAGCGGGCGCGCGAGCGCAAGCTGAAGCCCGAGGAGTTCCAGGGCGGCACCTTCACCGTCTCCAACCTCGGCATGTTCGGCATCAAGTCGTTCGCCTCGATCATCAACCAGCCGCAGGGCTGCATCCTGTCGGTCGGCGCCGGCGAGAAGCGGCCGGTGGTGAAGAACGACGCGCTCGCCATCGCCACGGTGATGAGCGTCACCCTGACCTGCGACCACCGCGTGGTCGACGGCGCCATCGGCGCGCGTTGGCTCAGCATTTTCAAGGCGATGATCGAAGATCCTATGACGATGCTGGTGTAGCCGATGGATTTCGACGTCGTTGTCATCGGCTCCGGCCCCGGCGGCTATGTCACCGCCATCCGCGCCAGCCAGCTGGGGATGAAGACCGCTATCGTCGAGCGGGCCGAGCTGGGGGGCGTGTGCCTCAACTGGGGCTGCATCCCCACCAAGGCGCTGCTCAAGTCCGGCGAGGTCTATGAGCAGCTCGGACACCTGGAGGACTACGGCCTGAAGACCGAAGGCCGCAGCTTCGACTTCGCCAAGGTGGTGGAGCGCTCGCGCAAGGTCGCCGCCCAGCTGAACGCCGGCGTCGCCTTCCTGATGAAGAAGCACAAGATCGAGGTGATCGCCGGGAACGCCCGCCTGGAGAAGGGCTCGCCCGCGCCGAAGGTGGCGGTGACGCTGAACGACGGCGGCTCGCGCACCGTCCAGGCCAGGCACGTGATCCTGGCCACCGGCGCGCGGGCCCGGACTATCCCCGCCGTGGGCCTGGCGCCAGACGGCGAGCGCATCTGGACCTACCGCGAGGCCCTGGTCCCGAAGGCCGCGCCCAAGTCGCTCATCGTCGTCGGATCGGGCGCCATTGGCATCGAATTCGCCAGCTTCTTCCGTGCGCTAGGTTCGGAAGTTACGGTGATCGAGGCCTTGCCGCGCATTCTCCCCGTCGAGGACGAGGAGGTCTCCGCCGCCGCCCAGAAGGCCTTCCAGAAGCGCGGGATGAAGTTCCGCGTCGGCGCCTCGGTGAAGAAGCTCACCAGCTCCAAGTCCGGCGTGAAGGTCGAGCTGGAGGCCGGCGGCAAGGCCGAGACGCTGGAGGCCGAGGTCGCCATCGTCGCGGTCGGCATCACCGGCAATGTCGAGGACCTCGGGCTGGAGGCGCTGGGCGCAAAGATCGAGAAGGGCCACATCGTCGTCGACGGCCACGGCGCCACCGGCGTTCCCGGCCTCTACGCCATCGGCGACGTCGCCGGCCCGCCCTGGCTGGCGCACAAGGCGAGCCACGAGGGCGTCCACTGCGTGGAGCACATCGCCGGCCTGAAGCCCTCGAACCTCGCCGCCCCGATCCCCGGCTGCACCTATTCCAGCCCGCAGATCGCCTCCATCGGCCTCACCGAGGCAGCGGCGAAAGAGGGCGGGCGCAAGGTCAAGGTCGGCCGCTTCCCGTTCCGCGTGAACGGCAAGGCCATCGCGTCGGGCGAGACCGAGGGCTTCGTCAAGCTGGTGTTCGACGAGCCCACCGGCGCCCTGGTCGGCGCGCACATGATCGGCGCGGAGGTCACCGAGATGATCCAGGGCTACGCCCTGGCCATCACCCTGGAGGCCACCGAGGCCGAGCTGCAGGCGACCGTCTATCCCCACCCGACGATGAGCGAGGCCATGCACGAGGCCGCCCTCGACGCCTACGGGCGGGTGCTGCACATCTGACGCGGCGAGGCCTTGCGTGGTTCGAGACACGGCCCTGCGGGCCGCCCTCACCATGACTAGGTCTTTGCTGACTTAGTCATCCTGAGGAGCGCGGAGCGCGTCTCGAAGGACGCACGGCGCTGTTCGCCTCCTCGGTCTCCACCATCCGCTGGATGGCCACATAGTCGGTCTTGCCGGTGCCCAGCACGGGCACCTCGATCACCTTCAGGATCGAGCGCGGGACGGCGATCTCCGGGGCGCCCAGGCTCTTGGCGTGGGCGAGCAGGGGGCCGGTATCGGCGTCGCGCCGGTCGGTGACCAGCACCAGCTTCTCGCCCTTCTTGGGGTCCGGCATGGAGACCACCGCGTGGCGCGCATCCGGCCACACCGCGATCGCCAGGTCCTCGGCGGCGGTCAGCGAGACCATCTCGCCGCCGATCTTGGCGAAGCGCTTCACCCGGCCGAGGATCGTCACCCAGTTGTCGCCCGAGATCTCCACCACGTCGCCGGTGTCGTGCCAGCCGCCCTCCGGCGGATCGATGCCGCCGTCGGGCCGCAGGTAGCCGGCCATGATGTTCGGCCCGCGGATGTAGAGCCGCCCGCCGCGGGGGATGCCCTCCACCGGCTCCAGGCGGGTCTCGACGCCGGGCAGGAGGCCCCCGACGGTCCCCCGGCGATTGTCGGTCGGCTTGTTCACCGCCACCACCGGCGCGGCTTCGGTCGCGCCATAGCCCTCCAGCACCGGCACGTCGCCGAAGCGGTCGCGGATCAGGTTGTGCGTCTCCTCGCGCACCTTCTCGGCGCCGCAGACGATGAACTGCAGGCCGGCCAGCTCATCGCGCTCGGCCGAGCGGGCGTACTGGTTCACGAAGGTGTCGGTGGCCAGGAGGATCGAGGCGTTGGAGTCCTTGATCAGCGGCGGGATCTGCTTGATGTGCAGCGGCGAGGGGTACTGGAACGCCTTCATGCCGGTGAAGAGCGGCAGGAACACCCCACCCGTCAGCCCGAAGCAGTGGAAGATCGGCAGCGGGTTGAACATCACCCAGTTCGGGTCGAGATCGATGTGCTCGGCGATCTGGCTGACGTTGGCGATCAGGTTGGCGTTGGTCAGCATCACCCCGCGCGGCGCGCCGAAGCTCCCCGAAGTGAAGAGGATCACGCCGGGATCGTTCGCCTTGGCCGGCGTGCGGAACTGCTTCGGGAAGGCCGCGGCGGTCGCGGCGTAGAGCTTGTCCGGCAGGCCGATGGAGGCGCGCACGTCCTCCAGGTAGGTGATCTCAGCCACCTGCTCGAGGGCGTCGACTACGTCGTGAAGCTTGCCCTGCTCGATGAAGCGGTGGGCGGTGAGCACGCGCTTGACCCCGGCGAGCTCGCAGGCGGCGCGCAGGTTCCGAAGGCCCGCCGTGAAGTTCAGCATGGTCGGCGTGCGGCCGAAGGCGTGCAGGGCGAAGAAGGTCACCACCCCGGCGTTGCCGGAGGGCAGCAGCACCGCCACCCGCTCGCCCGGTTCGGTGAGCGCGGCGATCTTGCGCCCGAGCGCGAAGGCGGCGCGCAGGAGGTCGGTATAGCTGAGCGGATTGCGCTCCTG
>DASPLZ010000484.1:0-5028 GCA_035627295.1 Phenylobacterium sp.
AGGCGGCCTATATCGGCGTGACGCCGCAGGGGCCGTTCAAGCCGGAGCACTATCGGTACTAGGCCGCAGCGTCTTAGCGTCTGGCTGTCAATCGCTGCGGATCGGCCCTGCGTGGTTCGAGACGCGCTGCGCGCTCCTCACCATGACGAGGTCTGCTGAGCCGTCATCCTGAGGAGCCCGCGAAGCGGGCGTCTCGAAGGACGCACAGCCGATCAGCGAATAGACGGGCAGTCTCTCAAGAGGGGGCGAAGACCATCGATCCCTCGAAAACCCGAGGCCTGGCGCGGATGGGACAGTTCAGCGCCCATCCGCGCGCCGCCCCTAGACTACCGCGTCGAGGTATTCGACTTCCGGCCGGCCGGCCATGCACGGACCCATCTTGGCGCCGGCGGCCTTGAAGTAGTCGGTGCCGCCGTGGTGCTTCAGGGCGTCGGCGTCCTTGTAGAGCTCCAGCACCTTGTAGGTCCCGGGCTCGGTGCGGCTCTTGGTGAGCTGGTAGGCGATGCAGCCGTCTTCATTGGCCCTGACCTGCTGCTGCAGGCCCTTGAAGATCTCTTCGAATTCCGCCGCCTTGGCTTCCTGGACCTTCAGCACAGCGACCACGCCGATCATCGCACGACCTCCCTCATTCGCGTCGTTTCAAACGCGTGTACGAGGCCGGTAGGGAAGGGGCAAGGGCGCCCTTAAGTCAGCGGGGCTGTTCGTTCCAGCCGTAGGCGACCCAGGAGTGGCCGCCGACGTTGCGCGCCTCGATCACCCCGTCGCTGGCGCGGCGGCGGGCCGGGCGGCGGTTGCGCATGACGAGGCCCGCAAGGCCGAGCAGGGCGCTGGCCAGCACCGCCACCACCACCACGGTCGCCGCGAAGAACACCGCCAGCACGGCGGCCAGCGCCACGGCGGCCAGCGTCACCAGGCCGCCGAGCAGGCCGGAAAGGCCGCGGAAGGCGCCGGAGCGGCGATAGTAGAGGCGTTGCTGTGCGGTCATCGCAGGATGGCCCTCGTGGTCCTCGAACCCCAAATGTCGGCGCGGTTTAAGCTTTCGTCAACCGCAGGCGCGTCGCAGGGGTTCCGGCGCCTCATCATTCGGCGCCTTGCAGCGCGATCTGTCGGCGTTCGCGCATCGCCGTGTCGAAGGCCGCGTTGATGGCCGCCGACTTGGCCTCGGCCACCTCGATGAACTCCTCAGGCAGGCCGCGGGCGCGGGCGCGGTCCGGGTGGGCGGCGGAGAGGGCGGTCTTCCAGGCGTGACGCAGGGCTTCGTCGGAAACGTCGTGCGGCAGGCCGAGCACGACATAGGGGTCGTCCGCCTCATGGCCGAGGTGGGTGGCCTTCAGCCGCCGGAAGGTGAGGGACGACAGGCCGAACAGCACCGAGACCTCCTCGATGTAGTCCAGTTCGTCGCCGGTCACCGCCCCGTCCGCGCCGGCGATGTGGAAGAGGCCGTCGACCACGTCCTCCAGGGTGTTGGGGCAGTTGCGGTAGCGCTTGGCCAGCCGCTTGGCGTAGCTCTGAAAGCCGCGGGTGGTCTGCCGCGCCAGGTCGTAGAGCCGGTGGATGTTGCGCTCCGAACCCGGGTCGGGGCGGAAGACCCGGGCGAAGGCGTCGAACTCGTGCACGCCCGCCCGGCCGTCGGCCTTGGCGAGCTTGGCGCCCAGGGCGGTGACGGCGGTCGAGAACGCCGGATCCTCCCCCGGCCGCCGCTCGCACGGGCAGTCGGGGCACGCGGCGTCGTCCACGCGACGCGCGGCCAAGCCTGCTATGTTTCGCCAGAAACTCATGGGAGAAGGACCTAATACGACCGTGGCGGGCGCATGACAACGCAAGACCGATTGCGCTTCAGTTTCTGGATCGACCGCGGCGGCACCTTCACCGACATCATCGGCCGCCGCGAGGACGGCCGCGAGGTCTCCGCCAAGCTGCTCTCGGCCTCGTCGGCCTATGAGGATGCGGCGGTGGAGGGGATGCGCCGGCTGCTGGGCGCCCCGCCCGGCGCGCCGTTCCCGGCCGAGCGGGTCAGCGCCATCAAGATGGGCACCACGGTCGCAACGAATGCGCTGCTTGAGCGGCGGGGCGCGAAGACCCTCTTCGTCACCACCCGTGGGCACGCCGACGCCCTGGTGATCGGCGACCAGGCGCGGCCGGACCTCTTCGCCCTCGACATCGTCCGCCCGCCGCCGCTCTACGCCGGAGTGGTCGAGGCGGCCGAACGGCTGGACGCCGAGGGGGGCGTGGTCGAGCCGCTGGACGAGGCGGCCCTGGCCGAACGCCTGCGCGCCGCCGTCGCTGAAGGGTTCACCGCCTGCGCCGTCGCCTTCCTGCACGCCGACCTCAATCCCGCCCACGAGGCCGCCGCCGGGGGGCTGGCGCGGGCGGCCGGGTTCGGCTTCGTCGCCCTCTCGCACGAGGTCTCGCCCCTGCCGCGCTTCGTGCCGCGCGCCGAGACGACGATGGCGGACGCCTATCTGACGCCGGTGCTGCGCGCCTATGTCGACAAGGTCGCCGGCGCGGTCGGCGGGGCGCCGCTCTACTTCATGACCTCGGCCGGCGGGCTGGTGCGGGCCGAGGCGTTCCGCGGGCGCGACGCGGTGCTCTCCGGCCCGGCCGGCGGCGTGGTGGGCGTGGCCCGGACCGCCGAGGCGGCCGGCGCGGCCGCCGTGCTCGGCTTCGACATGGGCGGCACCTCCACCGATGTCTGCCGCTTCGCGGGCGAGCTGGAGCGCCGCGACGCCGGCCGGGTGGCGGGGGTGAGGCTGCGCAGCCCGATGTTGGACGTCGAGACGGTGGCGGCCGGCGGCGGCTCGATCCTGTCCTTCGACGGCATGCGCGCCCGCGCCGGCCCGGCCAGCGCCGGGGCCGATCCGGGGCCGGCGGCCTACGGCAAGGGCGGGCCGGCCACGGTGACCGACGCCAATCTGGTGCTCGGGCGGCTGGATCCCAGGTTCTTCCCGCCGGTCTTCGGGCCGACGGCGGACGCGCCGCTGGACGCCGACGCCGCGCGCGCGCGGCTGGCGGAGTTGGCCGAGGCGATGGGCGCGGAGAGCCTGGAGGCGGCCGCCGAAGGCTTCGTCGCCGTGGCGGTGGAGCAGATGGCCCAGGCGGTGCGGCGCATCTCCACCGAGCGGGGCTTCGACCCGCGCGGCCACGCCCTCACAGCCTTCGGCGGCGCGGCCGGGCAGGTGGCCTGCCAGACGGCCGAGGCGCTGGGCGTGCGCGAGGTGCTCTGCCCGGCCTACGCCAGCGTGCTCTCGGCTTGGGGCATCGGCCAGGCGCGGGTGCGGGCGCTCAGGCAGGCGGGGCTGGCGGTGGCGCTCGATGGGTCGGGCGTGGCCGAGGCCGAGGCCCGGCTGGCCGAGCTGGCGGCGGAGGCCGAGAGCGCGCTGCGGGCCCAGGGCGCGGAGGCGGGCGGCGTCGCGAAGCGGCTGCGGCTGCACTACGAGGGCTCGGACGCGGAGCTGCCGGTGGCGCTGACGGGAGCGGCCGAGGCGCAGGCCGCTTTCGAGGCGGCGCACAAGCGTCTGTTCGGCTTCATCGAGCCGGGGCGCACGATCCTGATCGCCAGCGTCGAGGCGGATGCGGAAGAGCTCCCTTCCCCCTGGAGGGGGGAAGCGTTGGGGGTGGGGGCGGCGACCTCTCGGCAACCCGGCGGATCGAGCGAGCGCACTGAAGCCAATCCCACAGACCCCGCCGGCGGAGGCGCCTCCACCCCCATCCCCGGCCCTTCCCCCCTCCAGGGGGAAGGGAGGATGTTCGCGGCCGGCGCCTGGCATGAGGCGCCCGTCGTCGCGGCGGACCGGCTGACCGCCATCGACGGCCCGGCGCTGATCGTCCGCGCCGACACCCAGATCGCCCTCGCCCCCGGCTGGCGGGCGACGGCGGAGGCGGAGGCGGAGGGGCTGATCCGCCTCGTCCAGACCGCCCGGCCCGCCACAGCGCCGCTCGCCGCCGACAAGCCTGACCCGGTGACGCTGGAGCTCTTCAACCGCCGCTTCATGGGCGTCGCCGAGGCGATGGGGGCGGCGCTGGAGCGCACGGCGCAGTCGGTGAACATCAAGGAGCGGCTGGATTTCTCCTGCGCGCTCTTCGACACGGGCGGCGGGCTGGTGGCCAACGCCCCGCACATGCCGGTGCACCTGGGCAGCATGGGCGCCAGTGTGCGGGCGGTGCGCGAGCGCCATCCCCGCCTCTCGCCCGGCGACGCCTTCGCCCTGAACAACCCCTACGCCGGCGGCACGCACCTGCCGGACATCACCGTGGTGATGCCGGTGTTCGTCGGCCCGGCGGCCGAGCCGGACTTCTACGTCGCCGCGCGCGGCCACCACGCGGATGTCGGCGGGATCCAGCCGGGCTCGATGCCGCCGTTCTCGAAGACCATCGACGAGGAAGGCGTCCTGCTCGACGCCCTGCCGATCATGCGGGGCGGAGTTTTCCTGGAGGCCGACCTGCGCGCCGCGCTCGCCGCCGGCCGCTGGCCCGCCCGCGCGCCGGAGCGCAACCTCGGCGACCTGAAGGCGCAGATCGCCGCCTGCCAGGCCGGCGCGGCGGCGGTGGCGGCGATGATCGCGGCCTACGGCGGCGAGGCGGTGGCCCGCTACATGGGCTTTGTGCAGCAGAACGCCGAGGCCGCCGTGCGTCGGGCGATCGGCTCGCTGACCGACGGCGAGGCGCGCGTGCCGATGGACGGCGGGGGCGAGGTGGTGGTGCGCACCACGGTGGACGCCGCGGCAGGCTCGGCGGTGCTCGACTTCACCGGCTCGGCGGGGCAGCTGGCCTCCAACTTCAACGCCCCCTCGGCGATCGTCGATGCGGCGGCGCTCTATGTGTTCCGCACCCTGATCGACGACGACATTCCGCTGAACGCCGGGTGCCTGGCGCCGCTGGAGGTGCGGACGCGGCCGGGCTCGATGCTGGCGCCGAACCCGCCGGCGGCGGTCGTCGCCGGCAATGTCGAGACCAGCCAGCACGTGGTCGATGCGCTCTATGCGGCTCTCGGAGTCATGGCCAACAGCCAGGGCTCGATGAACAACTTCA
>DASPLZ010000485.1:0-13205 GCA_035627295.1 Phenylobacterium sp.
GGCAGTCGCTTCAGGTGTTCCAGCAGCGCGGCCTCATCGCCCGGCGGCCGTTCGGCGCCCCGCCCACCGACGCCGAGCATCCAACGGTTCCCCTCCACCGGCATCAGGATAGCGCCCTGGCTCGCCGGCGGCGCGGCGGCCACCATCAGGGCGCTCCAATCGGCCTCAAAACCCTCGGGGATGTCGTAGAGCGCGCAGGCGTAGCCGAAGTCGAGGCCGATCACCTCTTCCTCAGGGGTCGGGAAGCCCTGCGCCTTCACCATCGCCGCGCCCTGCGCCGCACGCCCGGAAGCGTCGACCACCAGATCGGCGGAGAGGTCTTCCTCCCGATCGTCCTCGGCTATGCGCCGCATGCGCACGCCCGTCACCCGCCGCTCCGCGAACAACAGGTCGCTCGCCACCGTCTGATAGACGAAACGCACATTCGGCAGGGCGGCCACCCGCTTGCGCAGGCAGCATTCCAGCGTCGGCCGGGTCACCGCCACGCCGTTGAAGCCCGCAGTCACCGCCGGCGCCCAGCGCCCGTCATAGAAGAGCTTCACCCCGATGCCGGCGTCGGCTCCCATCCGCGCGTCGGCCGCCGCCAGATCGGCTTCGAAATTGGGAAAGAGACGCCCCATCGCCTGCAGTCCGCTGGCCAGGAGGCCATGCAGGTGCCAGCCCTGCGCAGCCCCTTGCCTTGGCCCGGCCATGACGCCTTCCGGATCGCGCTCGACGACCACCACCTCGACGAACCGGTCGGCGAGCACCCGCGCGGTCAGCAGGCCCGCGATCCCGCTGCCGATCACCACCGCCCGCTGCGTATCCATGACTTCGCCCCCGCGCGGCGCAGTCTACAGCGGCGCAAGTTCCCTGTGGTAGCGCTTCCAGTTCTCCACATAGTGCAGCGCCGAGCCCGTCAGCACCCGCGCCTGCATCTCGGAGACCTCGCGCACGACCTTGCCCGGCGCGCCCATGACCAGGGAGTTGTCCGGGATCTCCTTGCCCTCGGTGATCAGGCAGTTGGCCCCGATCAGGCAATTCTTCCCGATCTTCGCGCCGTTGAGGACGATCGAGCCGATCCCCACCAGCGAATTGTCCCCGATGCTGCAGCCGTGCAGCATCACCATGTGCCCGACGGTCACATTAGCGCCGATGGTCAGCGGCGAGCCCGTGTCGGTGTGCAGCACCGAGCCGTCCTGGACGTTTGAGTTCTCGCCGATGGTGATCGGATCGTTGTCGCCACGAATTGTCGCACCGAACCACACGCTGGCGTTCTTCTTGAGAATCACGTTGCCCAATACCACCGCGTTCGGCGCGATCCAGTATTCATCCTCGCCCGGCAAGCTCGGCGCGACAGAACCCAAGTTGTAGGCAACCATTCACAATTCCTTCTTCTTATGTCGGGTGGCTTGCTTAACCAATCAGAAAGGACGTTAGCATCATCCTATTCGGGCGATTCGCGGGGGCGAAGCCTTTCCGCACCAGTCGCGCCCGCAAGACGGAGACGTGAGTGCCGCGTTGCGCTTTCCGGCGGTCAAGACCGCCAGGTCCTTCCGGAGACGACGGCCCGCCGGGCCTCGCGACGCTTCTGTCCCTATTGCTCATCCAAGGGCGGTCCCTCCCCGGACTCGCCCTTTTTTCATGCCCCGATGGAGGCCTCTGACATGACCAAGCGAGCCCTGAAGCGCCAGATCCGCGAAGGCGCCCTCGACGCCGATCAGTTCGACGACGCGAAAGTCCGCCGCCTGCCGGTGGACCGCGCCTGGTCGCCCCTTCCCCATCACAACGACGACCGGACCCAGGGCTATCTCAAGACCATAAAACCGAAGTCGGACGGCCAGGCGGCGCTGATGAACGCCATCGACGCCAAGAACCTCGTGGTGGCGCTCGGCCCGGCCGGCTCGGGCAAGACCTACCTGGCCATCGCCAAGGCCGTGGAGGCGCTGGAGGCCGGCAAGGTCGGCCGCATCGTCCTCTCCCGCCCCGCCGTCGAGGCCGGCGAGAGCATCGGCTTCCTCCCCGGCGACATGGAGGACAAGCTCGCCCCCTACCTGCGCCCGCTTTACGACGCCCTTTCCGACCGCCTCTCCATGAAGCGCGTGCGGGCCCTGATGGCCGAGGGCGCCATCGAGATCGCGCCCATCGGCTACATGCGGGGGCGCACGCTGAACAACGCCTTCGTGGTGATCGACGAGGCGCAGAACTGCACCTACGTGCAGCTGAAGATGCTGCTGACCCGCCTGGGCTGGCACTCCACCATGGTGGTGACGGGCGACCCGGCCCAGTCGGACCTGCTGCCCGAGCTCTCCGGCCTGGCCTACGTCGCCGACCGCCTGACGGCGCTCGACAACGTCTCGGTCATCCGCCTCAGCGACCGCGACATCGTCCGCCACCCGCTGGTGGCCGAGATGCTGGGGGTGCTTTGACCTGACCCGCGCGCCGCCGGCTTTAGGCCGCGGCGCGCGCCTTTCCGCCGGGAGCCTCGGCCATCGTCTTCACCAGGAACTCGGTGATGTTGGGCTCCAGCCCTTCGGTGTGGCCCTTGTCGATGCGAACGACGTCGGCGATCACCCGCCCGTCGCGTGCATTCGGATAGACCCAGACCTCCGCACGACCCGGCCGCGGATAGAGCCCCCAGGCCGCTGAGGAGCGCCCTTCGCGGCTGGTGTCATAGATCTGGCCTGGCTCGGTATCGATCACGTCCGGCAGCCGCTGGCGGGGACCGGCGCCATACTTGTCCGCCCACGGCGAGGTCTCGGGCAGGCTGACCATCTCATGCTCGCCGGTCGCGAAGATGAAGGAGATGTCGGCGTCCACCTCCGCCGCGCGCCCCGGCCGCGGGCCGGAGCCGGCCGCCTGCGGCGGGCGCCAGTTGGCGTCGGTGCGGTGCGGCGCGAAGAAGCTCTCCGGCAGCTCGATCGGCCCGATCCGCCCGCCCGACAGGCTCAGCCAGCCGTCGACGTTGTCCCTGTAGAAATCCTGCTGCAGCAGCCGGTTGGAGGTCATCCCGCCCTGCGAGTGGCCGACCAGCCAGAAGCTCCTGATCCGCTCGCGCCCGTACTTGTCGAACACGAAGTCGACGATGTTGCGCAGGTGCTCATCGTCCGCCTCGGCCACCCAGCGGCGCACCGGCTCCTTGGTCGCGGCCGAGGGCGTGGCCACCACCAGCCGGTACTTCTCCTTGTAGTCGACCGCCGGGAAATAGGCCTTCTGCCAGGCCCCCACCGACCCGCCGCCGTGCAGGTTCAGGAGGAAGACCACCTCCTCGCCCGGCTTCAGGTCGTCCGGATCGTCCAGATAGAACTTGCGACCGGTCTTCTCGTCCACCGCGCTGATGCTCGGCATGGCGCTTCTCCCCGCGTCCCTCTGTCGGGGACCGGCCGCCATCATAGGGGATCGAAGTTCCGGTATGGAAGCCTCTCGTTCATCCGTCTGTCGCCAAATCGCCTAACGCGCTAAATCACCGCGATGAACCGACACCGCCCCGTCCCCTTCGAGCTCGGCCCCGTGCACTTCATCGGCATCGGCGGCATCGGCATGAGCGGCATCGCCGAGATCATGCTGCGCATCGGCTATACGGTGCAGGGCTCCGACGCCAAGGCCAGCGCCAACACCGAGCGGCTGGAGAAGCTGGGGGCGAAGATCTTCATCGGCCACGACCCAGCCCATGTCGAAGGCGCTTCGGCCGTCGTCTATTCCACCGCCGTGAAGGCCGACAATCCGGAGATGGTCGCCGGCCGCGAGAAGCGCCTACCGCTCGTGCGCCGGGCCGAGATGCTGGCCGAGCTGATGCGCCTGCAGTTCTCGGTGGCCGTCGGCGGCACCCACGGCAAGACCACCACCACCTCGATGGTCGCCGCCCTCCTGGACGCCGGCGGGCTCGACCCCACCGTGGTCAACGGCGGGATCATCAACGCCTACGGCACCAACGCCAAGGTCGGCGAGGGCGACTGGATCGTGGTCGAGGCCGACGAGAGCGACGGCACCTTCCTGCGCCTGAAATCGACCGTCGCCATCGTCACCAACATCGACCCCGAGCACTTGGATCACTACGGCGACTTCGACACCGTGAAGGCCGCCTTCCAGACCTTCATCGAGAACATCCCCTTCTACGGCTTCGCCGCGGTCTGCACCGACCACCCCGAAGTCCGCGCCCTGGCCGCCCGCATCGAGAACCGGCGTCTGGTCACCTACGGCGCCAATCCGCAGGCCGAGGTGCGGGTCGACAACATCGTCATGGGACCGGACGGCGCGACCTTCGACGTGCTGATCTCGCCCATCGAGGGCGGCCGCATCACCCTCGAAGGCCTCAAGCTGCCGATGGCCGGCCATCACAACGTCCTCAACGCCGTCGCCGCCATCGGCGTCGCCCGCGAGCTCGGCGTCACCGACCGGGCGATCCGCCAGGGCCTGGCCAAGTTCGGCGGCGTGAAGCGGCGCTTCACCACCGTGGGGGTGGCGAACGGCGTGCGGGTGATCGACGACTACGGCCACCATCCGGTGGAGATCGCCTCGGTGCTGCGCGCCGCCCGCGCGGTTACGCAGGGCCGCGTGATCGCCGTGGTGCAGCCGCACCGCTACTCGCGCCTGCACGAGCTCTTCGAGGATTTCTGCGGCTGCTTCGCCGACGCCGACACGGTGATCGTCTCCGACGTCTACGCCGCCGGCGAGGCGCCGATCGCCGGAGCGGACCGCGACAGCCTGATCACGGGCCTGCGCCGCCACGGCCACCGCCGGGCGATTCCCCTGGACAGCCCCGCCGCCCTCCCCGACGTGATCCGCCAGGAGGCGCAGGCCGGAGACCTGGTGGTCTGCCTGGGCGCCGGCGACATCACCGCCTGGGCCTACGCCCTGCCCGGCCAGCTGGAAGCGCTCGCCGCGTGAGGTGGAGGGATCGCCTGCCGCCGGTGCGCGGCAAACTCCTGCTGGACGAGCCGCTGGGGCCGCTCACCTGGTTCCGCGTCGGCGGCCCGGCCGAGGCTCTCTTCCTGCCAGCCGACGAGGACGACCTCGTCGAACTCCTGAAGGTGCTCGACCCCGGCGTGCCGGTGACGCCGCTAGGCGTCGGCTCCAACACCCTGGTGCGCGACGGCGGCGTCGAGGGGATGGTGATCCGCCTGGGCGGCCGCAGCTTCGGCGAGGCGGCGCCGCGGAGCGGGACCCGCATCCGCGCCGGCGCCGCGACCCTCGACGCCACCCTCGCCCGCGAGGCGGCCAAGGCCGGGATCGCCGGCCTCGAGTTCTATCGCGGGGTGCCCGGCTCCATCGGCGGCGCCTGCGTGATGAACGCCGGCTGCTACGGTTCGGAGACCAAGGACGTTCTCGTCGAGGCGTACGCCGTCACCCGCACCGGGGAGCGGCTGACGCTCTCCAACGCCGAGATGGGCTTTTCCTACCGCAAGTCCGCCCGCGCGGCTGAGGGCGACCTGATCTTCACCGGCGCGCTCTTCGAAGGGACTGCGGACGACCCGGCCGCCATCACCGCCCGCATGGAGGAGATCACCGCCCGCCGCGAGCAGACCCAGCCGATCCGCGAGAAAACCGGCGGCTCCACCTTCAAGAACCCGCCGGGTGACTCATCCTGGCGCCTGGTCGACGCCGCCGGCTGGCGCGGCAAGCCCTACGGCGGGGCGATGTTCTCGCCGCTGCACGCCAACTTCCTGATCAACACCGGCGAGGCCACCGCCGCCGATCTCGAGGGGCTGGGCGAAGCCGTCCGCGCCGATGTGAAGGCCAAGTTCGGCGTCGAACTGGATTGGGAAATCAAGCGGGTCGGGAAGGCCGCCTAGCCGCCCGCCACCACCCTCAGGCTTGGCGCCTTGGGCGCGCCCTTGCGGATGCGGGCGACCAGCTCGAACAGCCGCCGCCGGGTCTCGCCTTCGTCGCCAGCCTCGGCGCTGGCGATCAGGGCGGCGAGGTCGGCGTCGAGCGACAGGCCCTCGTAGCCGCTCTCCACCGCAAGCACCTGCGGGATGCAGGGCGTGGCCACCTCGCCGGCGTCGAGCAGCGACTCCGTCAGCTTCTCGCCGGGGCGCAGGCCGGTGATGGCGATGTCGATGTCCTCGCCGGGGGTGGCGCCGGAGAGGCTGATCATCTGGCGCGCCAGGTCCATGATCTTCACCGGCTCGCCCATCTCCAGCAGGAACAGCCGCGCCCCCGCCTCGCTCTCGGCGCAGGCGGCCGACGCGTGCAGCACCAGCTGGGCCGCCTCCGGGATGGTCATGAAGAACCGCGCCATATCCTCGTGGGTCACGGTCACCGGCCCGCCCTTGGCGATCTGCGACTTGAAGATCGGCACTACCGAACCGGCCGAGCCCAGCACATTGCCGAACCGCACCGCGCCGAACCGCGTGCCGTTGGACGAGCGCAGGGTGTGCAGCACCGCCTCGGCCACCCGCTTGGAGGCGCCCATGACGTTAGCCGGGTCCACCGCCTTGTCGGTGGAGATCAGCACCATCTGGCCGACGCCCGCATCCCTGGCCGCTTCGGCGACATTGCGGGTGCCCAGCACATTGGTCAGCACCCCCTCGCAGGGATGCCGCTCGACCATCGAGACGTGCTTCAGCGCCGCTGCGTGCAGGATCAGATCCGGCCGCTCCTGCGCCAGGGCGCCGCCCACCCGGGCCCGGTCACGGACATCGCAGAGCAGCGTGCGGCGGGAAAGCTCCGGATGGCTTTCCCCCAGCTGGCGGTCGATCTCGAAGAGCGCGGTCTCCGACTGGTCGAGCAGCGAGATGTGCGCGCAGCCCAGGAGCGCCGCCTGGCGGGCGAGCTCGGAGCCGATGCTGCCGCCGGCGCCGGTCACCAGCACCCGCCGGCCTTCGATCAGCCGCCGGGCCTCGTCATGCGGCAGCTCCACCGGCGCGCGCGTGAGCAGCTCCTCAACCGTCACCTCCTGGATCGCATCCGCGACGCTCTCGCCGCGCAGCTCCACCAGGCTCGTGCGGCGCAGGATCTTCACGCCCTCTGTGCGCAGCCGGCCGATCAGGTCGCGCGGCAGGCCGGGCATCCGCGTCGGCTCGTCGAGCAGCAGGATGGCGTGCGGATAGCGGTTCCAGTGGCGCAGGTCGGACAGCGCCGCCTCGAAGCTGGCGAAGGCGCCGATCATGCAGACGCCCCGCACCTGCTGGCCGACCTCCGCGGGACTGGGGCAGATGATGCCGACCGGCTCGTAGGCGCGCTGGCCGGTGCGGAAGGCCTCGCGCAGATAGGCCTCGGCCAGCGGCGTCGGGCCGACCAGCAGCAGCGGCGGCGCCTGCGGCCAGCGCACCGCGCCGAGGCTGGCGAAGCCCCCGCCCGCCCGCTCGTAGAGCATCCGGCGGGCGAGCCGCGCGCCGGTCAGGCCGATGATGTGGAAGAGCCCGGCCATCGCCAGGGCCGAGCGCGGCAGGGTCTGGGCCCGGTCGAGCAGGAAGACCGCCGCCAGGAACACCACCACGGTGCAGAGCACGATGCGGCTGAGCAGCAGAACGTCCGGCGCCGAGACGTAGCGCCACGGCGACAGGTCCCTGCGCCACAGCACCGAGAAGGCCGCCGCCAGCGCCGTGTAGAGGGCGGTGAGCGCCAGGAGATTAAGGGTTTCGAGCCGCCCATCGAATCCGAAGTCCGGGAGCCGCGAGGGCGACAGGAAGTAGCCGGCGACAAACGCCAGGGCGGCGATCCCGGCGTCAGCCAGGAGCGTCGAGGTGCGGAAGGCGACGCGATGCATTCAGGGTTCCCTGGCGGCCGGCGCGCGACCATAGCGAAGGCTGGCGGTTGGACCAAATCGGCACGAAGAAGCCGCCGCGGCCAGGCCACGGCGGCTTCACGAGCGCAGAGAGGGCGCGCCCTTTAGAAGGTGGCCTTCACGCCGAGCACCACGCGGGGCTCGTAGTAGGGGCCGAAGCTGCCGGCGTCGGCGGTGTCCCAGTAGCGCAGGTCGAAGCCGACGTGGTCGGTGAGGGCGTAGCCCACGCCGAGGTTCCAAGTCGTATAGTCGCCCGGCCCTTCCAGCTCCTGGCGGCCAAGGGCGCCGGAGACGGTGAACGGCGATTCGCCGATCGGCAGGGCGGCGTTGACCTCGTAGTAGAGCGCCTCGTCCACCGCGCCGAAGAAGTCCGGCGAATAGTAGGCGGCGAGGCCGACGGTGGCCGGGCCGGCGGCGACCGAGCCGGCGGCCTTGAATTCCCAGTAGGCGTAGTCCGAACCCGAGGGCGAGTTGACGTAGCCGTAGTAGATCACGCCCAGGTCCGCGCTCACCGCGCCCAGGGTCGGCTTGACGCCGGCGTAGACGTCCACCTCGGCGTCGGTGGAGTCCAGGAAGTCGACGTTGGAGGCCCAGACGCCGCCGTAGAACATGCCGGCCGTCACATCCGCGCCGCCGAAGATCTGCGGCTCCTCGTCGGTCTGGCTGACGCCCCGGAAGACGTAGTCGGTGGACGCGCCCACGTTGAACGAGAACGACGGCGAGGTGTCCTCCTGCGCAAGGGCGGTCCCTCCCAGCGCCAGCGACGCCGCGGCGGCGGCCAGCGACAGTTTCCAAACTCGCATTCTGATTTATCCCCTTTTATCGGCCAGGCGCTTGGAACCCTGATCCGACCGCAGGATCGGCGCGGCAGGCGGCGGCGGGCAATGAATGGGTCCCTCAGGCGGCCGGCTTCACCTTGGCTGTAGAAATTTTAGGCGCCGCCGGGCGGTTTCGCCCGCCGGCTGGGCGCCGGCCCGCCGCGCGAGCCCGTCAGCGAGTCGTAAACCTCAGCGCATCGACAGCGAAGCCATGCCCAGGTGCGTGCCCGCGTCGACCAGCAAGGTCTCGCCCGTGATGTGCCGCGAGGCAGGCGAGGCCAGGAACACCGCCGCGCCGGCGATGTCCTCGGCATTGGAGGCGACTTTCAGCGGCGTCGAGCCGGCGACGTTCTCGCGCATGCGCTGCACGCGCTCCTCCGGCATGCCCTTGCCGAACCAGGGCGTGTCGATGAAGCCGGGGCAGATGGCGTTGACGCGGATCTTCGGGGCGAGCGCGCGGGCCAGCGACAGGGTCATGGTGTTGAGCGCGCCCTTCGACGCCGCATAGGGCACCGAGGAGCCGATGCCGGTGACCCCGGCGATCGAGGCGGTGTTGACCACCGCGCCCGGCTGCGGCGCCGCCTCCAGCAGGTCGCGGGCGGCCCGCAGCATCTGGAAGGCTCCGACCACGTTCACGGCGTAGAGGCGCAGGAAGTCGTCGGCCGAGACCGCATCCAGATCGGCATGGCCAGCGAACTTGGTGGTGCCGGCGTTGTTGAAGAGGGCGTCGATGCGCCCGTAGGGCCGCGCGGCCTCGGCGATGCGCTTGCAGGCCGCGTCGTCGGCCACGTCGCCCTGCACGGTGATCGCCTCTGCGCCCTGGCTGCGGATCATGCCGGCGGTCTCCTCAGCGGCGTCCCTGGAGGAGGCGTAGTTGATGATCACCGCCTTGGCGCCGCGGCGCGCCACGTCGACGGCGATCGCCTGGCCGAGGCCCGAGGAGCCGCCGGTGACGACCACGATGTAGTCCTGGAAATCCTTGCCGCTCATGCCGCGCTCCTCCTCTTGATTGGCCGCGATACACCACGCCCGCGCCCGGCGGCCAAGCCCGCGCGGTTGCTGGCGGCGCCCGGCGGCGCTAGAGCGCGCGCATGGAAGAGACCCACCTCACCCAGCTCGGCCGCGAGGCCCGCGGCTTCGCCAGCCCTGAGGAGGCGGTGCTGGAGCGCGTGCCCAACCCGCAGAAGGGCCAGCTCTACCTCGCCCGCTTCACCGCCCCGGAATTCACCTCGCTCTGCCCGGTGACCGCCCAGCCGGACTTCGCCCAGCTGGTGATCGACTACGCGCCGGAGGACTGGCTGATCGAATCCAAGTCGCTGAAGCTCTACTTGGGCGCCTTCAGGAACCACGGCGCCTTTCACGAGGACTGCACGGTCGCCATCGGCCGCAGGATCGTGGAAGTGGCCGAGCCGAAGTGGCTGCGCATCGGCGGCTACTGGTACCCGCGCGGCGGCATCCCCATCGACGTCTTCTGGCAAACCGGCGCGCCGCCGGAGGGGCTGTGGCTGCCCGACCAGGGCGTCGCGCCCTATCGGGGGCGGGGGTAAGTGCGGCCGATCAGAAGGTCGGTTAAGGGTGGGAAGCGGACGTTGACGTTTGGGTCGGTCAACCTATCGTCGTGTAATGAAATGGCTCACGCTCGCGCTCTTATCCTTAGGCCTTGCGTGCTGCGTTGCACCTCAGCCGGAGAGTGCTCGCACGGTTGCTGCTTTCGAAGTCCCACTGCCGAGCGCGGAAGAACGCGCGGAGTTCTTAGCGGTCCTGAGCGCGGCGGCCGAAGCCGAGGGTCATCACCTCGATGCCGCAAACGCCGAGGAGATAGAGCGTCTATCCAAACTGTCCCCGATGACCATCCATTCGACAGTCTGGCGCGGCGCTGATGACGATGAGCCGCTAGCTTCTGTGATGGACCTTCCCGGAAACTTGGGGCGCCCGTGGATATCGTTTTCAAGAGGTGAAGACCCGGCCCTGGCGACGAGATTCCGTGACCGGGCGATGAAGCAGATTTTGATGCGCTGGCCGCTCACGCAAAGCCTTCCAATCATGCCCACCGGAGCAATCCCATTGCCGGCGGACCTCCGCCAAACACCGCAAGGCTATCGGGTACGACCGGAGGCTGCTTCTCGATACGAACTGCCTCCCAACTCTCCGTTGATAGCGCCAAACTGAACCCACAGCTGAGTGTCCGCAGCGGGTCGGAAGGCAGCCTTTGCGGATCGGCCTAGGAGCAGCTTTCGAAGCAAAGGCTAAGCGCCTAGCACCGTCACCGACGGCGGCGCGCCGCGCTCGCGCTCCAGCGGCGGTTCGGAGGCCGTGCCGAGCATGATGAAGCCGGCCACCTTCTCCTCCGGCGCGATACCGATGAGGGCCTTGGCCTCGTCATCATAGGCGTACCAGTCGGTGATCCAGTTGGCGCCCCAGCCGGCGGCGAGGGCGGCGTAGGTGAGCGTGGTGCAGACCGCGCCGGCCGAGAGGACCTGCTCCCATTCGGGGATCTCCGAGGGCTTGGGCTGCGAGACCACCGCCACGCAGAGCGGCGGCGTGCGCAGCTTTCCGAGCTTGGCCACGGATTTGGCGTCGCCGCGCGATCCGGCCAGGGCGCCCAGCCGGGAGACCAGCGCATCCTTGGCCTCGCCGCGGATCACGATGAAGCGCCAGGGCGCGAGCTTGCCGTGGTCCGGCACGCGCGCGGCCAGGGTCAGCAGGTCGGCGAGTTCCGTCTCGTTCGGCGCCGGGGCGGTCAGCATGGGGGCGGAGACAGAGCGCCGACGCGCCAGGAAGTTCAGCACCTCCGGCGCGGGCGTGAGCGGCAGGGCCTCGCCGAGCACCGGCTTGGGCGGGAGCGCCGAAGCGCCAGCGGGGTCTTCATTGGCGGCTAACATTGCACCGTTATTGGGCTCGGGCGCGGTTCGCGCAAGGCTAGTTGAGAATATTTCGCAAGTGACATCACAGGCTTGGGCGGCGGAGAAGCCCGCCCCATATGCCCGTGATGGGAGCCCCGACCCTTTCATGATAAGGGGTGGAGGCGGAGGAGAGCCGATGAGCCAACGACCGCTGGAAGTCGTCACCCCCGACGCGCCGCCGCCCGTCTGGGCCGCGCTGCGCAACGAGGCCGAAAGCGCCGCCAAGGCCGAGCCGGGCCTGGCCTCGCTGCTCAACGCCGTGGTCATCGCCCACGACGACCTGGCCGCCTCCCTCTCCTACCAGATCGCCCGAAAGCTGGGCGACCAGGAGCTGCGGGCCATGAGCCTGCGCGAGATCGCCGACCAGGCCCTCAGGTCCGACCCTGCGATCATCGGCAAGGTCGAGGCCGACCTGAAGGCGGTCTTCGAGCGCGACCCAGCCTGCAAGGGCTATGTCCAGCCGTTCCTGTTCTTCAAGGGCTTCCAGGCGCTGCAGGCGCACCGCGTGGCCCACTGGCTCTGGACCGAGGGCCGCGAGACCATCGCCTTCTACCTGCAGAGCCGGGTTTCCGAGGTCTTCCAGGTGGACATCCACCCGGCCGCGAAGATCGGCGGCGGCGTCTTCCTCGACCACGGCACCGGCATCGTCATCGGCGAGACCGCGACCGTCGCTGACGATGTCTCCATGCTGCACGGCGTCACGCTCGGCGGCACGGGCGCAGAGCGCGGCGACCGGCACCCGAAGATCGGCAAGGGCGTGCTACTGGGCGCCGGCGCCAAGGTGCTGGGCAACATCCATATCGGCGACTACGCGAAGGTCGCCTCCGGCTCGGTGGTCCTGAAGGACGTGCCGAAGGGCTGCACGGCGGCCGGCGTGCCGGCGCGGCTGGTCAACTGCCCGACCTGCGACGAGCCGGCGCGCAGCATGGACCACACGCTCGCCGATGTGGTCTACGACTACGTCATCTAGGGTTTGCGGCGGCGGCCTCGACCGCTAGGGTCCGCGCCGTCGCAATCGAGGAGTCTTCCGTGGACGAGAGAGCTATCCGCAAGGTCGAGGGCCACCTGAGGGGAACCTTCGCCAATGCGCGCATCACCCTCGTGCCGCGGCCCAAGCAGAAGGACAGCTGCGAGGTCTTCGTCGGCGAGGAGTTCGTCGGCGTGGTTTTCGAGGACGAGGACGAGGCCGGCTCCTACATGTTCGAGATGGCGATCCTCTCGGAGGACCTGCCCTAGTTCGCTGAGACTCGGTGCGTGGTTCGAGACGCGGCTTCGCCGCGCCTCACCATGACCAGGTTTGTGCGGCTTTAGTCATCCTGAGGGCCCGCGAAGCTGGTGTCTCGAAGGACGCACGGCCGAGCCGCGTCCTACTGGCCCGCCACCTCTTCCACATAGTCCGCCAGCCGCTCGGCGGCGTCTGGCACGGCGACCGACTTGGCCGCCGCGCTCATCCGCGCCAGCCGCTCCGGATCGTCCAGCAGCGCCTTCAACGCCCCCGCCAGGCTGTCGACGGTGAGCTCGCTCTCGCGGGCGATGGCCGCCGCGCCGGCGTCTTCCAGGAGCTTGGCGTTCTGGCCCTGGTCGTCGTCCAGCGCGATGGCCAGGGGCACCAGGATGGCGGGCTTGCCGGCCACCGCGAACTCGCAGCAGCTGGACGAACCGGCGCGGCCGATCACCAGGTGCGCGGCGCCCAGGCGGCTGGCCATGTCGCGGAAGAACGGCGCCACCTCGGCCTTCACCAGGGCGTCGGCATAGACCCTGCGGGCGAAGTCCATC
>DASPLZ010000486.1:0-4007 GCA_035627295.1 Phenylobacterium sp.
ACCGGCAGATGGCCCTGCGGCATGCCGTGGTGGGGCTCCATCTTGCCATAGCGGGGATCGGCGGTGATGTCGTCGGAACGGACCACGCCCACCCCCTCGAAGGTCGGGGCGAACACCTCGGTGTTGCGCGGCATGGGGAACTTCTCGAAGGCTTCCCGCGGCGCGCCGGCGAGGGCGTAGAGGGTGTACCACTCCCCCGCCTCGTCGTTGACGTTGTAGAAGAAGGCTCCGAACTGGGCGCGGGTCAGCTCGACGCCGACGTCCACCACGCCCTGCACCAGGGTGTGGATGTCGGCGGGCCGCACCAGCGCCGCGGCGGCGCGGTTGAGGATCTCCAGCGCCCGGTTCTCTTCGCGCCAGGCCTCCTGCGCCTGCTGCTGCTCGGTGCGGTCGCGAAGCACCTTTACGAAGCCCACCACCTCGTCGGAGTCGTCGCGCAGCGGCGTCATCTCGCCGATGGCCCAGAACTGCGAGCCGTCCTTGCGCCGCCGCCAGCCCTCGTGGCCGCCGCGGCCGACCGTCAGCGCCGCCTGCCGCTCCTCGGCGAGCCGGGCCTCGCCGTTCTCGCTCTCGGGGAACAGGCGGGCCAGCGACATCCCGCGCATCTCCGCCTCGCTCCAGCCGAGCAACTGCGCCGCGCCGGCGCTCCAGCGGGTGATGCGGCCTTCGCGGTCGGTGCTGATGATCGCCGTGTCGCTGGCGGAATCGACGATCTGGCGATGCATTCGCTCGGCGCCCCGCGCCCGCAGCTGCTCGGTGATGTCCGGCGCGGTGCAGAGCACGCCTCGCACAGCGCCGCTCTCGTCGCGCACCGGGGTGTAGAATAGGTCGAACCAGGCGTCCTCCAGCCCCTTGCCGCGGTCGATCTTCAGCGGCTGCTCGCGGAACGCCATGGATTCACCGGCCAGGCCGCGCTCCAGGATGGGCCGGTTCCAGTCCCAGATCTCCGGCCACACGCCGGGCACCGTGCCGCCGAGCGCCGCCGGATGCTTGTCGCCGGCGATGGTCCTGTAGGCGTCATTGTAGAGCATGACGTGGTCCTCGCCCCACATCAGCACCATGGCGACCGGCGTGTTGACCACCATCTCCACCACGGTCTTCAGGCTTTGCGGCCAGGCCGTGATGGGTCCAAGGCTCGTGCGGCCCCAGTCGAACGCCCGGATGCGCTCGGCGGCCTCCCCCGGGCCGGCCGGAAACGTCGAAGCTCTACTCATAAGAAGCGGAATTCACGTCGAAAGCGGCCCCCAAGGGCTGCATCCCTCATCCCCCAGATGAAGGCGAAAGCAGCCACACGCAAGCGCCACAACGCAAAACGGGCCCGGAAGTTGCCTTCCGGGCCCGCGATTGTCTGCGTCAGAGCTGACGCCGGCCAGATTACTTGATCTGGACGGTGGCGCCGGCTTCTTCCAGCTTCTTCTTGGCTTCTTCGGCCACCTGCTTGGAGACGTTCTCCAGCACGTTCTGCGGAGCGCCTTCCACCAGGTCCTTGGCTTCCTTCAGGCCGAGGTCCGGGCGAACGCCGCGCACTTCCTTGATCACGTTGATCTTCTTGTCGCCGCCGGCGGCCAGAACAACGGTGAACTCGGTTTGCTCTTCGGCGGCTTCCGCCGGAGCGCCACCGGCGCCGCCAGCGGCCGGAGCCGCAGCCATGGCCACGGGAGCCGCGGCCGAAACGCCCCACTTTTCTTCCAGGAGCTTGGCCAGTTCGGCGGCTTCCAGGACGGTCAGCGAGGAGAGGTCGTCAACGATCTTCGAGAGATCAGCCATTTGATTAGGTCCTTATCGAGAGGGTGTTGTCGGAGATGACCGGTCAGGCGGCGTCTTTGGCGGCATAGGCCCCGATGACGCGCGCCAGTTGACCCGCGGGCGCCTGCACCACGCCGGCGATCTTGGTCGCGGGCGCGTTGAGGAGGCCGATGATCTTGCCGCGGAGCTGGTCGAGCGAGGGCAGCTTGGCCAGCGCGTCGACGCCCTTGGCGTCCAGCACGGTCTCGCCCATCAGGCCGCCGACGACGACGAACTTGTCGTTGTCCTTGGCGTACTGGGTCGAGATCTTGGCGGCGGTGACGGGGTCCGGCGCATAGGCGATGGCGACGGGGCCGGTGAAGAGGGCGTCGCCCGCTTCCCCGTTCGCGCCGGCCAGGGCCTTCTGGGCCAGGGTGTTCTTCACCACCTTGAGCGCCGCGCCCTCTTTACGAAGGCGGAGGCGCAGGTCGGTCATTTCCGCAACCGTGAGACCCAGGTTGTGGGTCACGACGACAGCGCCGGCGTCGGCGAAGACGCTTTTCAGCCCTTCGATCGTCGCCTGCTTTTCAGCGCGGTCCATTGCGGTCTCCATACTCGGTTAGGCGGCCGGACGATCCGGCAGCCGACGAGACCCGGCGCGCGAGGGATCGCTCCCGCGCGAGACGGATCGGATCAGCCTGTCCAAGGAAAGTTCGGCTCCGCGCACCCACCCGAATGACGGGGAGAGTCAGCGATAAGCGTCTCGATCCCCGTCTCCCAACGGCGAGGAAGGGCTCTTCCTCATTTGCAGCCCGGGCGGCCCCCAGGCTCCGTAGTTCACGGACAGGTTCCGACGGGCGAACCCATCGGAGGCGGGGCGTATAGACGGAGAGCCGCGGAAACTCAAGGGCGCGGCTACACCGACCATTTCGACGTTGCGAGGCCGTGCGTCCTTCGAGACACCCGCTTCGCGGGCCCTCAGGATGACTGAGGCAGCACAACCCTAGTCATGAGGAGCGCGCATCGCATCTCTAACCACGCAGGGGCCACGCGCTCAGAAGGCCGGCGCCGCCGTCGCGACGTGGGTGTGAAACTCCTCGCGGGAATTCACCTTCGGCATCGGCGTATCAGGAACCGGCACGCCGAGGAAAGCGCAGAGCGGCGCCCACCCTTGCGCCACCTCATAGACGAGCAGGCGCTCGGCTGGGATGACCTCGCGGACCCTGGCGTTGTGGCGCTGGTAGACGTCGATGACGTGGTCGTGGTCGCGCATGCGGCCGCCGAACAGCCGGCCGATCACCTTGGCGACCATCCGCTCGAAGGGGTTGTCGGTGTCCTCCGAGAGGTCCTTCGGAAAGATCGTCGCCTGGGTGGAGGCGAACCAGGCCTCCGGGTCGCGCTCGGTCAGGATGACCTTGGCGTCCGGGTAGTAGGCGGCGAGCTCGGCGTAGAAGGTGGCATTGGGCCAATCGACGGTGGCGTTGTAGCCCGCGAAGATTTTCTCCCAGTCCGGCTTGCCGTCGGCGGCCTGGCTCCACAACTCGATGGCCGCCGGGTTCTTGAACACCTCGGTCATGTGATAGCAGGGCCCGAAGCCCAGCTGCTCCAGCGCCAGCTTGAGCGACAGCGTTCCTGTTCGGCCGAAGCCGGCGCCGATCACCTTCAAGGTCATTTCCGCCCCCTTTGCCCAGCTCGACCGCTGGCTGGACGCAAAGGTGCGTCGTCGCGGCGGCATTGCCAAAGCTTAATTCGACGGCTGCATCCGAATGGCGGTCCGGCGGCCTCATGCGAAGAGGAGGCCGCGCATGTTTCGGACGACCTTGATCTGCGGGATCTTCGCCGCCGTGCTGGGGGGCGCCGAGGCCGCCGCCGCGACGCTCAAGGCCGACGCCTGCCCCGCGGGGTATCCCGCCGAGGCGCGCTGCAGCCTGCTGAAGGTGCCCGAGGACCGGTCGAAACCGGAAGGCCGGCGGCTGGACCTGAAGCTGGTGGTGTTGCCGGCCCGCGCCGCCCAGCCGCAGGCGCCGGTGTTCATCCTCTCCGGCGGCCCCGGCCAGCCGGCGACGGACAGCGTTCCGGGCTTCGCCGGTTCCTGGATGCGCCAGGCGCACGACATGGTGTTCCTCGACCTGCGCGGCACGGGCCGCGCCGACGGCCTGGACTGCCCGCCCCGCCCCGGCGCGGGCCTGCAGGTCTATCTGGAGCCGCCCTTCGCCGACACGGCCCGGTTCGAGGCCTGCCGCGCCGAGCTCGCCAGGCGCGCCGACCTGCGCCTCTACACC
>DASPLZ010000487.1:0-2554 GCA_035627295.1 Phenylobacterium sp.
GGGCGGCCGGGGAGCCGGTGACGATCACGGCCACCGACGGCGTGTCCGGCGCTCCCGCGAAGGCCGGCCGCAGCCGCGGGCCGTAGTCCGCCGGGCGATGCAGGATCGCCCCGGTGAGGAGATGGCCCGGCGATGCGCAAAGGTCCGCGCCGGCCGCCAGCAGGCGATCGCCGACCTCCGCCGCCCGGCGGTCCAGCTCCAGCAACTGCCGCAGGCGGGCCTGCGCGTCCGCCACCTCCGCCGGGGCCGCATCGGCGGCCGGCGATGCGGCCAGGCACAGGCCCGCCGCCAAGGCGGCCAGCCCGATGCGCCGAGGCGTCACCGCACCGCCGCCGACCGCTCGCCCGCGCGCTGCGCCAGCACGCCCAGCAGGGCCGCGAAGGCCACCGCGATCGCCGGCGTGCGCAGCGGGAAGTCGACCAGGCTGTGCAGCGCGATGACCAGGACGCCCGCGACGGCCGCCGTGGTCAGCGGATCCACCGGGCCGCGCAGGGCCGCCCCCGCCGTCCGGGCGAACCAGAGCCCGAACGCCGCCAGCAGGATCACGGCCAAGACGCCGGCTTCCAGCCAGAGCTCCAGGTATTCGTTGTGCGCGTGGTTGAAATAGGTCGGCTTGACCAGCTCCAGCGGTTCGGCGGCGCGGTAGACCTGGTCGAAGGAGCCCAGGCCCGAGCCGAGAAGCGAGGTGTCCTTGGCCGCTTCGAGGACCGGCGGCAGCAGCCGAAGGCGATCGTCTTCCATGCCGGTCTGCTCGAAGCGCTCGAAGATGCGGTCGCCGCGTAACTGCACCACCGCGCCGATGCTGACGACGGCCGCGGCGGCCAGAAGGCCGGCCAGGATCAGGTTGCGCCGGGAGACCCAGGCGCGGGCGGTCAGCAGGCCCGTCAGGGCCAGGGCCAGCGGCAGCAGCAGGATCCCCGCCCGCGACAGGGTCGCGGCGCCCGTCATCAGGAACACCGAGCCCAGGCCGATCCAGAGCGCCGACACCGATCGGGCTGTCCCGAAGCGAACCGTCGCGAAGGCCGTGGAGAGGCTGAGGGCCAGGCACATCAGCGTCGCCTGGTGGTTGCGGTTGACGAACACGCCGCTGGGCAGACGGGCGTCGCCGCGCTCCTGCAGCCAGCGCCAGAAGCCGTCGAGCTGCGCCAGTTGCGCGGCGGCGATCAGCACGCTGAACACCGCCGCCGCCAACAGCGCCTTGGCCACTACGCCGTGGTCTTCCGCCGGCAGCTTCAGCATCGCCAGGAACATCGCCGCCGGCGGCAGCAGGAACAGGAAGGCGCGCCAGGTCTCGGCGGGGGTCTGGCTGACCGCCCGCCACGCCTCCGCGCCCGGCAGGTCGGGCACAGCGAGGGCCGGACTGAGTTCGCGCCAGATCATCGGCGGCAGCGGGACGAGCTGCAGCAGCGGAACCGCCAGCACGCCCAGCAGGATCAGGAGCCCGCGCGCGCCGCCGGCCCCGTCGTCAGCGGCCCGGAGGCGCCCAGCGCGAGGAACAGGGCCGGCAGGCTGGCCAGCTGGACCAGCAGCAGGCCGATCGGGCTGGCGCGATGCGCCCCGCCGAGCACGACGGCGCACACCATCAGGCCCGCCGCGCATCGGCGCAGCGCGACCCGGGTCGGGGCCGCCGGCTCCGCCCGGCTGTCGGCCGCCTCCGCCGCGCGGGCGGTCGGCGGCGGGGCGAGTCTCTTCCGCAGGCCAGGACGGAGTTCGACCACGCCCTCGCGGCTCATCGACTGCGAACCGCCGCCGTCGCCGGCGCCTGACGACGGAACCCGGCGTAGAAGCGCACCGCGCGCGCCCGCCTGGCCGTCACGCCCCAGTGCACGATCAGCAGGCTGCAGAAGATGATCAGCAGCAGCGGCTGCGGCGCGCCCATCTTCAGCAGCCCCGCGGCGGCCAGGCCGAGGGCCAGGGAGGAGACGGCCACCACCGCGCAGATCTCATGCGGCGCATAGCCGGCGTCCGACAGGATGTGGTGCAGGTGGTTGCGGTCGCCCTCGAAGGGGGATTTGCCGGCGACGATCCTGCGCCCCATGAGCACCAGGCAGTCGAGCACCGGCACGGCCACCAGGAACGGCGCGAGGATCGGCGAGACCGGATAGGTCGGGCTCTGGGTGAGTCGGAAGGCGCTCCAGGCGATGATCAGCCCCAAGAGGCCGCTGCCGGCGTCGCCCAGGAAGATCCGCGCCGGCGGCCCTCCGGGCAGCCGGAAGTTGAACACCAGGAACGCGGCCAGGGTGCTGAGCACCAGCAGGAGGCCAACCACCAGCTTGATGTTGCCCGCGTAGACCGCCGCGCCGGCGAGCATGGCCAGGCAGACGAAGCCGACGCTGCCCGCCAGTCCATCCACCCCGTCGATCATGTTCAGGGCGTTCACCAGGCCGACCACGGCCAGCAGGGTGAAAACCACCGAGAAATCGCCCAGGGCCAGGGGGCCGAAGCCGAACACCGGCCCGATCTGGGCGACCTGGACCCCGCCCGCGATCACCGCGCCGCCGGCCACCAGCTGGGCGAGGATGCGCCACCACCAATGGAGGTCGATGGCGTCGTC
>DASPLZ010000488.1:0-2210 GCA_035627295.1 Phenylobacterium sp.
GCGCCGGTTTCGACCTGACCGGCCGGGACGGCCTGAAGCTCTCCGAAGCCTGGGCCGAGGGCATGAAGACCAAGCACGGCATCCACGTGCACGGCTTCCCCAACGCCTTCCTGGTGCAGCCCACCCAAGGGGCCAACCTGATCTCCAACGTGCCGCACAACCTGACCGACTCCGGCCGCACCATTGGCGCGGTCGTCAAGCACGCCCTCGACACCGGCGCGAAGGAGGTGGAGGTCACCAAGGAGGCGCAGGACGCCTGGGTCGCCCTCCTTCTCACCGGCATGGGCCGGATGATGGGCGCGGTCTCCGACTGCACCCCCGGCTACTACAACAACGAAGGCCAGGACCCCGGCCCGGCGGCGCGCCTCAACGTCGGCTACCCGCAGGGCGCGACGGCCTACTTCCGCTACATCGACGAATGGCGGAAATCGGGGAAGTTCGAGGGGCTGGAGTTCCGCTGACCCGAGCGGCGGCGGGGTTTCCATCCGCCGCCCGCCTCCCTAGATGCTCCTGATGAGCGTCGCCTTCACCCGCGAGGAAGACTACGAGGCCCAGGCCGCCGACCTGCCGGATCGGCCCGTCTCGCCGCATCCGAACCTGGTCACCGCCAGCGGCCTTGCGGCCATCGAAGCGGCCCTGGCCGAGGCGCGCGCGGCTTATGCCGCGGCCCAGGCGCAGGCCGACATCTCAAGCGACCGCACCGCCATGGCGCGGGCCACCCGCGACCTGCGCTACTGGTCGGCCCGCCGGGCCAGCGCCCAGCTCACTGAGCCGGCGGCCGCGGCCGGGGTCGTGCAGTTCGGCCGCACGGTGGAGATCGAGCGCGAGGACGGCCGCCGCCAGGCCTTCCGCATCGTCGGCGAGGACGAGGCCGACCCGGCGGCCGGCAGCATTTCCTACGTCGCCCCGCTGGCGCGGGCGGTGATGGGCAAGGCGGTGGACGAGATCGTCCTCCTGAACGGCGACGAGATCGAGATCGTCGGCGTGCGCTGACCCTTCAGGCCGCCAGCAGCGGCTCCAGCGACGGCCAGCCGTAGGCGACCTCGCGCACCCGGCCGCCGCCGGGGCCGCGGCTCGCCCGCTGGGCCGCCGCCTGGCCGCCCATGCGCTCGTAGAAGCCGCGGGCCTTCAGATTGGCGGCCAGGCACCAGACGATCAGGCCGCTGGCCCCGGCGTCCTTCAGCACCCGAACCGCATCCTGCAGCAGGCGCTTACCTACGCCCGACCCCTGCGCGGCGCGCAGGACGTAGAGGGTGTGGATCTCCGCCTCGCCCCCGAACGGCGAGGCCCAGGCGTGGCCTTCGCAATAGCCCACCAGCCCCGAGCGCGCCTCGGCGCCGAGGGTGACCGACTTCTCTCCCGGATGCTCCAGCCGCGCGCCGAAGCGCTGGGCATGGGCGTCCAGGGACATGCGGTCGAGATAGCCCTGCGGCAGGAGCCCCCGGTAGGTCTCGCGCCAGGCCTTGACGTGCACATGGGCGAGGTCGGCGGCGTCGGAAGGGCCGACCGGAACGATCTGGATATCAGATGTCCGTTCCATGACAGCGGCAACGCTCGCCCCCGACTCGGGTTTCCGTCAAGCCGGGTGCGACGCATTGCGCAGGCGACGGCCGCCTCGACGGTTCCCCGCCGCGCCGTGGGCGGCTAGCCTTCGCCTCGCCGATGAACGCCCCGACTCACCCCTTGCCCGAGGCCGCTCCGATCTCCGCCGCAGGCGCGACGCCGGTGATGGCCCAGTTCTTCGAGGCCAAGGCGCGCCAGCCGGACGCCCTGGTCTTCTTCCGCATGGGCGACTTCTACGAACTGTTCTTCGACGACGCCAAGGCCGCCGCCGCCGCCCTCGGCATCTCGTTGACCGCGCGGGGCACTCACGCCGGCGCGCCGATCCCGATGGCCGGGGTGCCGGCCCACGCGGCCGAGGCCTACCTCGCCAAGCTGATCCGCGCCGGCTTCAAGGTCGCCGTCTGCGAGCAGATGGAAGACCCCGCCGAAGCCAAGAAGCGCGGCTCCAAGTCGGTGGTGCGGCGCGACCTGGTGCGGGTGGTCACCCCCGGCACCCTCACCGAGGACGGCCTGCTGGACGCCCGCGGCGCCAACCGCCTGGCCGCCGTCGCCCTGCGCGCCGGCCAGGCGGCGGTGGCCTCGGTGGAGCTGTCGACCGGCGAGGTCGAGAGCCTGCTGGTCGCGCCCTCGGGCCTCGCCGCCGCGCT
>DASPLZ010000489.1:0-4697 GCA_035627295.1 Phenylobacterium sp.
GCGATAGCTGGGCGCAGTCTGGGCCAGCACCGCCCAGCCCGCCGCCGACACCGCCAGGTACTCGCGCGGCCCGTCGTCGATCAGGGCGTAGATGGCCAGCGCCGATTCGCCGAAGTCGGGCGACAGGGCCGCCGGCTCCCCGTCGCTGACCGCGTCGGGCAGGCTGCGCGGACCGGGCAAGCGAGCCGCGTCGGCCAGCACCTGGCGAAGCGTAACGGGCGATCTCGCCGAGGGGCGTTCGTCCGCCGAGAGCTCCCGCCCGGCCGGATCCAGCGGCGTGAACCACAGCCCGTCGGATCCCGCCGCATCGGCGGTCGCCGGCGCCGCGAGGGCGACGAGCAGCGCCAAGCCGGCCAAGCCGCTATGCGACATCAGAACGGCGAGAACTTCTCCAGCAGCGACTGGCCGGCCGGGGTCTTCTGCACCCGGCTGATGTCCCCGCGGCCGCCGTAGCTGATGCGGGCCTCGGCGATCTGGGTGTGCTGGATGGTGTTGCGGTTGGAGATGTCCTCCGGCCGCACGATGCCGGCGACGGTCAGTTGGCGCAGCTCGGCGTTGGTGCGCACCTCCTGGGTGCCCTGGATAACCATGTTGCCGTTCGGCAGCACGGCGGTGACCACCGCGGCGATGGAGAGGTTGATCTGCTCGGCGCGGGTCACCGAGCCGGCGCCGGCGTTGGTGGTCTCCGACTCCGTCTGGATCATCTCAGCGGGATTGTATTCGCTGGGGAAAATCTTCCCGAGGCTGGACTCCAGGCCGAAGAAGCGCGGCACGCCGGCGGTTACGCCCGAGGTGCGCGAGCTGGTCGAGGAGTTCTGCACGTTGGCGCGGTCGTCGATGCGGATGTTGACGGTCAGGATGTCGCCCACCCCGCTCGCCCGCTGGTCGATGAAGAAGGCGCGCGCGCCGGGCCGCCACAGCGAATTGGCCGAGGCCGGCTGAAAGCGCGGCGGGGCCTCGGCCAGCACCTCCTGTCGCTGCGGCACCAAGGGGGACGGGTAGCCGACCGGCGTCAGGTCCGGCCCCTTCACCGCCTCGACGGCGTGCGAGCAGGCGGCGAGCGGGGCGAAGGCGAGGGCGGCGAGCAAGGCGGAGCGCATCGGGACTTCCTTAGCGGGACGCGTACTGGGCGGAGCGGACGGGCGACTGCAGTTGCTGCGCGGCGGGGCCGACGAGGGCCCGGCCGGGGCCGGAGGCGATGGCTTGCAGGGTCTTCTTCGAGGCGGTGTTCTGGACGCCGAAGGCCTCGCCGGCGGCGGCGCTCTCCAGCGCCTTGCCCTGCAGGGTCACCGAAACGGCGCCGTCGGACCAGGTGACGGAGACCAGATCCCCGGCCTTGATCACCTGCGGCGCGGAGACGTCGCGGGTGGAGACCGGCGCGCCTTCGCGCAAAGGGCGGCGGGCGGCCATGCCGATCACCGCATCGGCGTCGCGGGGCGCACCGGCGGGCCGCGCGGCGAGCTTGGTCCAGACCACGTCTTCGGGGCGGACGATCTCGCCGGCCGCGAAATCGCGGGCGTAGGTCAGGACCGAGACGTTGCCCGCCTGCGTCGCCGAAGCGCTGGCCCCGCCGCGGACGATGATCCGGCGGATGCCCTCGGCGTTCGGCCAGTCCAGGCCCACGCGGCGGGCGGCGGTCTGGATGGCGCCGGCGTCCAGCACCACCGAGACCCCGGGGCGGCGGGCGACCGCGACCACGCCGGCCGAGCCGGCGCCGTCGAAGAGGTCGCCCAGGGTGACGAGGCCGTCGGCGTCGGAGACTTCGGGCTTGAGGGTCACCGGCAGCCCGGCGGCGGCCGAGGTCGCCACAGCAAGGGCCAATCCCACTCCGCTCATCCCCGCGAAAGCGGGGACCCAGGCTTTTTTCTGTTGGCCTAGGCGCGGACGAAAGGACTGGGTCCCCGCTTTCGCGGGAAAGAGCGGAAGGGTCATGAGCTTACGACTTCACCTGGCTGGCGACGGTCAGCATCTGGTCGGCGGTGGTGATGACCTTGGAGTTCATCTCGTAGGCGCGCTGGGCGACGATCAGGGCGCTGATCTCGGCCACCGCGTCGACGTTGGAGGCTTCGGTGTAGTGCTGCAGCAGCACGCCCATGCCTTCCAGCCCCGGCGTGCCGACGGTGGCCGCGCCGGAGGCGGCGGTCTCCAGGAACAGGTTGTCGCCGATGGCTTCCAGCCCCCGCTCGTTCAGGAAGGTGGCGAGCTCCAGCTGGCCGACGATGGCCGGCTCGGTCTGGCCCGGCTGGGTCACTTGCACCTGCCCGCTCTTGGAGATCGTCACATCGGTGGCGTCCTGCGGGATGGTGATCGCCGGCTGCACGACATAGCCGTCCTCGGTGACGATCTGGCCCTGGTCGTCGACGGCGAAATTGCCGGCGCGCGTGTAGGCGGTCTCGCCAGAGGGCATCAGCACCTGGAAGAAGCCGCGGCCGTTGATGGCCACGTCGTAGACGTTGCCGGTGCTGGCCAGCGCGCCCTGCTGGGTGATGCGATAGACGCTGCCGGCCTTCACGCCGGCGCCGATCTGCACGCCGGTCGGCACGATGTTGCCCTGGTCGGACGACTGCGCGCCCGCCCGCTCGAGGGTCTGGTAGAGCAGGTCCTGGAACTCGGCGCGCTGCTTCTTGAAGCCCACCGTGTTCATGTTGGCGATATTGTTCGAGATGACCTCGACGTTCAGCTGCTGGGCGGCCATGCCGGTGGCGGCTGTGCGGAGCGCTTGCACTGGCGGTTACTCCCTTAGGACACGCGGCCCAGCCGCTCGACCGAGCGGCGGGTGAGTTCGTTGGTGGATTCCATCATCCGGGTGATCGACTCATAGGCGCGGCTGATCTCGATCAGCCGGGTCATCTCCAGGATGGGCTTGACGTTGGACGCCTCCAG
Organism: Phenylobacterium sp.; assembly: GCA_035627295.1. Lineage (GTDB taxonomy): Bacteria > Pseudomonadota > Alphaproteobacteria > Caulobacterales > Caulobacteraceae > Phenylobacterium. The sequence continues at coordinate 2,884 of DASPLZ010000489.1, forward strand.
CATGCCCTGGCGCACCTTGGCGTCCGGCGCGGCCTGCGGCTGCAGGTTGGAGACGTTGCGGAAGAGGTTGTCGCCGGTCTTTTCCAGCGAGGCGCGGTCGTCGAAGCGGAAGACGCCGAGCTTGCCGATGACCTCCTGGCCCTGGCTTACCGTGCCGTCGTCGCCGACCGCGACCGGGCCCTTCTCGAAGTCGACCACGATCGGGCCGCCGTCGCCCAGCACCACCGCGCCGGCCTGGGTGGTCAGCTGGCCCTGGCCATCGACGTTGAACTGGCCGTTGCGGGTGTAGCGCTCGCCCTCGGCGGTCTGGATGCGGAAGAAGCCGTCGCCCTCGATGGCGAAGTCGAAGGCGTTGCCGGTCTCGTTCAGCGAGCCCTGGCCGAAGTCGCGGGCAAGGCCCCGGTCGAGCACGAACTTCGCCGGCCCGGGCGCCTGGGCGGTCCGCGCCCGGTTGCCGGGTTCGGCCCCGACCATCAGGCTTTCGACCTTGAAGCCGGCGGTATCGGCGTTGGCCATGTTGTTGGCCACGATGTCCAACTCCCGGCGGAGGGTCATCTGGCGCGACAGGCCGACGTAGAGGGTGTTGTCCATCGGACGGGCGAAAGCTCACTGCGACAATCAGCGTCGCATGGTGAACTGCAAGCTCCGGGCCAGTCTGAAATCCCAGTGATTTCAACCGACAACAAAGTTAACGCCGGGCGCCCGGCGAAAATTTCCGGGCAGGAAATGCACGCGTTAACGCCTGTTAAACACCACTCCTTAACCATAACCGCGGCATCACGAAGCCTACGATTCCAAGGGGTCCGCGCGGGTGGCGAAGAAGGAAAAGGTCAAGGAGGCGGAAGACGCCGAAAAGACCGAGGGCGTTGAGGGCGAAGAAGGCGAGGACGGCGGCAAGAAGAAGCTGCCGATCAAGCTGATCGCCATCGCCGGCGCGGCGGCCGTCGTCATCCTGGGCGGCGGCGGGACCGCGGCCTTCATGCTGCTCAAGCCCAAGCCCGAAGCCGCCGGCGAGCACGGCGGAAAGGGCAAGAAGGACGAGAAGAAGAAGGAGAAGGGCGGCGACCACGGCAAGGGCGGCGACGGCAAGGCCGATCCGAACGCACCGGTGATCGCCGAGGGACCCAACGGGGTCACCTTCTACACCCTGCCCGACATCGTGGTGAACATGCAGACCGCGGACGGGCGGCCGACCTTCCTGAAGCTGAAGCTGACCTTCGAGCTGCCGGACAGCCACATGGCCGACGAGCTGACGCCGAACATGCCGAGGATGCAGGACATGTTCCAGACCTTCCTGCGCGAGCTGCGGCCGGAGGACCTGCAGGGCAGCCAGGGCTCCTACCAGCTGCGCATGGAGATCCTGCGCCGCGTGAACCTCCTCATCGCGCCGGCGAAGATCAACGCCGTGCTGATCGAGGAGATGCTGATCAACTAGATCGGCGACCCCGCATGGCAGAGGACATCGACATCTCCGAAGCCCCCGCCGCCGAAGCCGCGGCGCCCGCGGCCGGCTGGGACCCAGGCGCCGAGCCCGAGGGGATGGTCGGCTCCGAGCGCGTGCTCAATCAGGACGAGATCGACAGCCTGCTGGGCTTCGACCTCAACGACGAGGACGCCGCAGAGCGCAGCGGCATCCGCGCCATCATCAACTCGGCCCTGGTCTCCTACGAGCGCCTGCCGATGCTGGAGATCGTCTTCGACCGCCTGGTGCGGTTGATGACCACCTCCCTCAGGAATTTCACCAGCGACAACGTCGAGGTCAGCCTCGACAACATCTCCTCGATCCGCTTCGGCGACTACCTGAACTCCATCCC
>DASPLZ010000490.1:0-6298 GCA_035627295.1 Phenylobacterium sp.
CGAACTTCAAGGGCGACCAGGACGCCTTCGAGCGCAAGCTGCTGACCATCCGCAAGCAGGTGCAGAACCCGCTGCAGGAATTGGCCAAGAAGAAGAACCTGCCCGGCCTGACCCAGCTCTACATGCCCTCGTTCTCGACCCGAACGGTCGTCTACAAGGGCCTCCTCCTCGCCGGGCAGGTGGGGACCTTCTACCAGGACCTGCAGAACCCCCTCTGCGAGAGCGCGCTGGCGCTCGTGCACCAGCGGTTCTCGACCAACACCTTCCCGTCCTGGAAGCTGGCGCACCCCTACCGGTTCATCGCCCACAACGGCGAGATCAACACCGTGCGCGGCAACGTCAACTGGATGAACGCGCGCCGGCGGACCATGGAGTCGCCGCTGCTCGGCGCCGACCTCGACAAGATGTGGCCGCTGATCCCGCACGGGCAGTCGGACACCGCCTGCCTCGACAACGCGCTGGAGCTCTTGCTCGCCGGCGGCTTCCCGCTGGCGCACGCGGTGATGATGCTGATCCCCGAGGCCTGGGCCGGCAACCCGCTGATGGATGCGAAGAGGAAGGCCTTCTACGAGTACCACGCGGCCCTGATGGAGCCGTGGGACGGGCCGGCCGCCATCGCCTTCACTGACGGTCGGCAGATCGGTGCGATGCTGGACCGCAACGGACTTCGCCCCGCGCGCTTCCTGATCACCGACGACGACCTGGTGGTGATGGCCTCCGAGAGCGGCGTGCTGCCGATCCCGGAGGAGAAGATCGTCAGGAAGTGGCGCCTGCAGCCGGGCAAGATGCTGCTGATCGACTTCGAGCAGGGCCGCATCATCGAGGACGACGAGATCAAGGCGTCCCTGGCCGCGGCCGAGCCCTACGAGGACTGGCTGGCCGACACCCAGTACAAGCTGGAGGAGCTGCCGCAGCTGACCAACGAGCCGTCCATCGGCTTCGGCGATCCGGCCCGGCTGCTCGATCGCCAGCAGGCGTTCGGCTACACCCAGGAAGACCTGGCGTTCTTCCTGGAGCCGATGGCGGTGGCCGGGGAGGACCCGGTGGGCTCGATGGGCGTCGATACGCCGATCGCGGTGCTGTCGAACCGCTCGCGGATGCTGTTCGACTACTTCAAGCAGAACTTCGCCCAGGTGACGAACCCGCCGATCGACCCGATCCGCGAGGAGCTGGTCATGAGCCTGGTGTCGATGATCGGCCCCCGGCCCAACCTGCTGGGCCACGACGCCGGCACGCACAAGCGCCTGGAGGTCAGCCAGCCGATCCTCACCGACGGGGACCTGGCCAAGATCCGCTCCATCGAGAGCCTGGTGGACGGCGCCTTCCGCACCGCCACCCTGGACACGACCTGGGACGCCAGGACCGGCGCCGAGGGCATGGCGCTGGCGCTGGAGCGGCTCTGCTATGCGGCGACCGACGCGGTGCTGGCCGACAACACCATCCTGATCCTCTCGGACCGGGCGGTGGGGCCGGAGCGCATCGCCATTCCGGTGCTCCTGGCGACGGCGGCGATCCACCATCACCTGACCCGCCAGGGCCTTCGCATGCAGACCGGCCTCGTCATCGAGACCGGCGAGGCGCGCGAGGTGCACCACTTCTGCGTCCTGGCCGGCTACGGCGCCGAGGCGGTGAACCCCTATCTGGCGTTCGAGACGCTGGAGCAGCTGCGGGTGACCACCGGCAGTTCGCTTTCCGCCTATGAGGTGCAGAAGAACTACATCAAGGCGGTCGGCAAGGGCGTGCTGAAGGTGATGTCCAAGATGGGCATCTCCACCTACCAGTCCTACTGCGGGGCGCAGATCTTCGACGCCGTCGGGCTCTCCAGCGCCTTCGTGGACAAGTACTTCAAGGGCACGGCCACCACCATCGAGGGCATCGGCCTGGAAGAGGTCGCCGAGGAGACGGTGCGCCGTCACCGCGAGGCCTTCAGCGACGCGCCGATCTATGGCGACATGCTGGACGTCGGCGGCCAATACGCCTTCCGCCTGCGCGGCGAGGAGCACGCCTGGACGCCGCACTCGGTGTCCAAGCTGCAGCACGCCGTGCGCGGCAACTTGCCCGGCGAGTACGAGGAGTTCGCCCGCGCGATCAACGAGCAGAACGAGCGCCTGCTGACAATCCGCGGGCTGATGCAGTTCCGCTTCGCCGACCAGCCGATCCCGCTGGAGGAGGTCGAGCCGGCCGGCGAGATCGTCAAGCGCTTCGCCACCGGCGCGATGAGCTTCGGCTCGATCAGCCGCGAGGCGCACACCACGCTGGCCATCGCCATGAACCGCATCGGCGGCCGGTCGAACACCGGCGAAGGCGGCGAGGAGCCGGACCGCTTCGTTCCGATGGACAATGGCGACTCCATGCGCTCGCGCATCAAGCAGGTCGCCTCCGGCCGCTTCGGGGTGACCACCGAGTACCTGGTCAACGCCGACGACATCCAGATCAAGATGGCCCAGGGCGCCAAGCCCGGCGAGGGCGGCCAGCTGCCTGGGCACAAGGTCGACAAGAACATCGCCAAGGTGCGGCACTCCACGCCCGGCGTCGGCCTGATCAGCCCGCCACCGCACCACGACATCTATTCGATCGAGGATCTGGCGCAGCTGATCCACGACCTGAAGAACGTCAACACGGCCGCCCGCATCTCGGTGAAGCTGGTTTCCGAAGTGGGCGTCGGCACGGTCGCGGCTGGGGTCTCCAAGGCCCGCGCGGACCACGTGACCATCTCGGGCTACGAGGGCGGCACGGGCGCTTCGCCTCTGACCAGCCTGACGCACGCGGGCTCCCCCTGGGAGATCGGCCTGGCCGAAACCCAGCAGACCCTGTTGCTGAACGGCCTTCGCACCCGCATCGCGGTGCAGGCGGACGGCGGTCTGCGCACCGGGCGGGACGTGGCCATCGCGGCCCTGCTGGGCGCCGACGAGTTCGGCTTCGCCACCGCCCCGCTGATCGCGGCCGGCTGCATCATGATGAGGAAGTGTCACCTGAACACCTGCCCCGTCGGGGTGGCGACGCAGGACCCGGTGCTGCGGGCCCGGTTCACCGGCGCGCCGGAGCACGTGATCAACTACTTCTTCTTCGTGGCCGAGGAGCTGCGCGCGATCATGGCGCAGCTGGGCATGCGCACCGTCAACGAGATGATCGGGCGGGTCGACCTGCTCGACGCCCGCGGCGCGGTGGACCACTGGAAGGCCAAGGGCATCGATCTCTCCCGCCTGCTCTACAAGGTGGACATCGATCCCAAGCTCGCGCTCTGGAACACCGAGAGCCAGGACCACGGCCTGGAGGCGGCCCTCGATCACCAGATGATCGCCCAGGCCGGGCCGGCGTTGGACAAGGGCGAGCCTGTCCGCATCGAATTGCCGGTGAAGAACGTCAACCGCACGGTCGGCGCCATGCTCTCCGGCGAGGTCGCCAAGCGCTACGGCCATGCCGGCCTGCCGGCCGACACCATCTCGGTGAAGCTCACCGGCACCGCCGGCCAGAGCTTCGGCGCCTTCCTGGCCCACGGGGTCAGCCTGGAGCTGACCGGAGACGCCAACGACTATGTTGGCAAGGGCCTCTCCGGCGGCCGCGTCGTCGTGCGCCAGCCCGGCCACGTCACCCGCGAGCCGACGCAGAACATCATCGTCGGCAACACCGTGCTCTACGGCGCCATCGCGGGCGAAGCCTACTTCGAGGGCGTCGCCGGCGAGCGCTTCGCGGTGCGCAACTCCGGCGCCGTGGCCGTAGTGGAGGGCGCCGGAGACCACTGCTGCGAATACATGACCGGCGGTGTGGTCGTGGTGCTGGGCGACACGGGGCGCAACTTCGCGGCCGGCATGTCGGGCGGCATCGCCTATGTCTACGACCCGAGCGGCCGGTTCCGGACGCTCTGCAATCCGTCCATGGTGGAGATCGACGAGGTCGGCGCCGTGGCGGTGGCCTTGGGCGAGGACGCCAACCGGCCGCGCCAGAAGGCGCTGGGCGCGCACGACGCCGGCATGGGCGACATGCTGCGGCACGACGCCGAGCGCCTGCGCATTCTGGTCGAACGTCACCACCTCTACACCGGCTCGGCGCGGGCGCGCTCGATCCTGGAGGACTGGGACGCGGCGCTGAAGGCCTTCGTGAAAGTGATGCCCAAGGACTATCGCCGCGCGCTGATGGACCTGGAAGCCGAACGGGCGGCTGCGGCCACCGTGGCGGCGGAGTAGAACCGATGGGAAAGACGACCGGCTTCCTCGAACTCGAGCGGCAGGACCGCGCCTATGCGCCGGTGGCCGAGCGGCTGCGCCACTACAAGGAGTTCACCCTCCCGCTGCCCGAGCCCGAGCTGAAGGGCCAGGCTTCGAGGTGCATGAACTGCGGCATCCCGTTCTGCCACACCGGCTGCCCGGTGAATAACCAGATCCCGGACTGGAACGACCTCGTCTACCGCGACCAGTGGAAGACGGCGCTGGAGAACCTGCACTCCACCAACAACTTCCCGGAGTTCACCGGCCGCATCTGCCCCGCGCCCTGCGAGGCGGCCTGCACGCTGAACATCGTCGACACCCCGGTGACCATCAAGTCGATCGAGTGCGCGATCATCGATCGCGGCTGGGAGGAGGGCTGGATCCGGCCGCAGCTCGCCCCCCGCGGCACCGGCAAGCGCATCGCCATCGTCGGCTCCGGTCCGGCGGGTCTCGCCTGCGCCCAGCAGCTGACCCGCGCCGGCCACGCCCCCACCGTCTTCGAGAAGTCGGACCGCATCGGCGGCCTCCTGAGGTACGGCATCCCCGACTTCAAGATGGAGAAGCACCACATCGACCGGCGGGTGCGCCAGATGGAGCAGGAGGGCGTGATCTTCCGCACCAATGTGGAGATCGGCCGCGACATCTCGGTGCAGCGCATCCTCGACGACTACCAGGTGCTGGTGATGGCCGGCGGCGCCGAGCTGCCCCGCGACCTCGACCTGCCGCCGCACGAGTTCGAGGGCATCCACTTCGCCATGGATTTCCTCACCCAGCAGAACAAGCGCAACGCCGGCGACGACGAGCTGCGCGCCGCGCCGAAGGGCGCGATCAGCGCCACCGGCAAGCACGTGGTGGTGATCGGCGGCGGCGACACCGGCTCGGACTGCATCGGCACCTCCAACCGCCAGGGCGCGGCCTCCGTCACCCAGCTGGAGATCATGCCGCAGCCGCCGGAGCGGGAGCACAAGGCGCTGACCTGGCCCGACTGGCCGCTGAAGCTGCGCACCTCCTCCAGCCACCAGGAAGGCGCCGAGCGCGAGTTCGCCGTGCTGACCAAGCGGGCGGTCGGCGAGAACGGCCGCCTGACCGGGCTCGAATGCGTCCGCGTCGAGTGGGCCAAGGGCGAGGACGGGCGCATGGCGATGCGCGAGGTCGAGGGCTCGGAATTCACCCTGAAGGCCGACCTCGTGCTGCTGGCCATGGGCTTCCTGGGTCCCCACCCGGAGCCGTTCGTGAAGCAGGCCGGCGTCGAGCTCGACCCGCGCGGCAACGTCAAGGCCGACACCAGCCGCTACCAGACCTCGCTGCCCAACGTCTTCTCCTGCGGCGACATGCGCCGGGGCCAGTCGCTGGTCGTCTGGGCGATCCGCGAGGGCCGCCAGTGCGCCGCGGCCATCGACGAATACCTGATGGGCGAGACCAAGCTGCCGCGCTAGGCCGCCGGCCTAGAAGGCGCTGCGCCCGTGGGTGGGAGCGGGCTTGACCAGGTCGACGCGGACCGAGCGCAGGCATTCGCCGTAGGTCGCCAGCAGCGCGGCGCGGTCGGCGGGGGCGGCGCCCTCCAGGCTGATGATGTCCTTGAGCAGCTGGTAGGCGACGGCTTCGGGGGTCTGGGCGGTGTCGGCCATGACGGGCCTCCTGGTGAGGCGAAAGCCTAGGCCCGCAGGTGTGAAGACTTCGGGTCAGCCCCGGCGGCGGGCCCTTCGCCTTTGCTTCTGCGCCCAGCGGCGGCGAAGGCGCGCGCGTTCGGCCAGCATCGCCTCGCGCTCGGCGATCAGCTTCTCGCGGTCCTCGATCAGGTGGACGGGGCGCTCGCGCAGCATGCGGCTGTCCGGCTCGGCCCAGTGGCCGACCAGCGCGCCGTCCGGCGGCCAGAGCGGCGGCAGCGGCGGCAGGGGCTCGTCCTCGTGCGGCGGAATCTCCGGCGGCGGGCGCAGGCGCCCCACCCCCAGCTCGCGCTTCAGGTCCGCGATGATCTTGCCGGCGGCGCGCAGCTGGGCGAGGGCGGTGAGGCGCAGCGCATGTCGGCCCCCGGCGGCAGGTTCCGGACCAGGGCCGAGGCCTGGCGGAACTCGTGCGCCAGCAGGCGCAGC
>DASPLZ010000491.1:0-6391 GCA_035627295.1 Phenylobacterium sp.
GCCGCGCGGTCCCGTAGGCCGAAGGCGCGACCAGCGCCTGGAACTCCACCAGCACCGGCCTGGAGCCTTCGATGCCCGCGAAGACGGCCGCCCCGGCCGCCCGCTCGCCGGAGGTGTTGAGGAACAGGGCCGAGGGATTCTTAACCTCGGCGAGCCCCGCATCGCCCATCTCGAAGACGCCGATCTCGTCGGTGGCGCCGAAGCGGTTCTTCACGCCCCGTAGCACGCGGAACGGGTAGCCGCGCTCCCCCTCGAAGGAGAGTACGGCGTCGACCATGTGCTCGATCACCCTGGGGCCGGCGATCTGGCCGTCCTTGGTCACGTGGCCGACCAGCACCACCGCCACGCCGCGCTTCTTGGCGAATCGCACCAGCTCGCCGGCGGCGGCGCGCACCTGGGTGACCGAGCCGGGACCTGCCTCGTGGGCGTCGCTCCAGAGCGTCTGGATCGAATCGATGATGACGAGGTCGAAGCGGTCCTTCTTCAGGCCGTCGAGGATGTCGCGCAGCGCCGTCTCGGCGGCGAGCTTCACCGGCGCCTCGGCCAGGCCCATGCGGGCGGCGCGGCCGCGAATCTGGTCCACGGCCTCCTCGCCGGAGATGTAGGCGCAGGCGAGCCCGCCCTTCGCCGCCGAGGCGCAGACCTGCAGCAGCAGGGTCGACTTGCCCACGCCCGGATCGCCGCCCAGCAGGATGGCCGAGCCCGGCACCACGCCGCCCCCGCAGACCCGGTCGAACTCCTCCACGCCCGTGGAGAGGCGGGGCGGGGCGGGGGTTTCCTGCTGCAGCGTCTCTAAGGCGAGGCCCCGCTGCTTGTTTCCACGCGCCGGCGCGAGCGCGCCCGGCGGGCGGCTCTGCACCTCCTCCACGAGGCTGTTCCAGGCGTTGCAGGCCGGGCACTGGCCGGCCCACTTGGCCTGGGCCGCGCCGCACACCTGACAGACGTAGACCGCGCCGTCGCGGGCCATAGGCGCTCCGATTCGGATGAGCCGGCAGTCTAGCGCGCCGCGGCGAGGGACGCGCGCCCCTTGCGGCGTAACGCTGTTGGGCTAGGCTCCCCCTTCGGGCGATCCGCATGGGATCGAGGGTTGGGAGACTTTCCATGAGCGTAGTCGAACCGGGTCCGGCCTCGTCGGGCCTCATCCAGCGTGTGCAGGACATCCTGCTGCGGCCAAAGCCGACGTGGGACGTGATCGACGTCGAGCCGGCTGACGAGAAGAGCCTCTTCACTGGCTACGCCATGATCCTGGCGGCGATTCCGGCGCTCGCGGGCTTCATCGGCGGCGTGGTGTTCGGTCACGGCGCCTTCGGGGTGACCTTCCGCACGCCGATCGTCGCGGGCCTCGTCTCGGCGGTGGTCACCTATGTGCTGACCCTGCTGGCGGTGTTCGTGCTCGGCCTGATCATCGACGCCCTGGCCCCCAGCTTCGACGGTCAGAAGAGCCGCGTCCAGGCGCTCAAGGTCGCCGTCTATTCGATGACCGCCAGCTGGGTCGGCGGCATCTTCGCCATCTTCCCGCCGCTGACGATCCTCGGCGTGCTGTTCGGCCTCTACGGCCTCTACCTGCTCTACCTGGGCATCCCGAAGCTGATGAAGGCGCCGCAGGAGAAGGCCCTGGGCTACACCATCGTCACCATCATCGTGGCGATCGTGCTGAACATCGTGATCGGCGCGGTGGTCGCGGGCGTGGCCGGCATGGGCGCCCTGGGGGCGGCGAGCATCGCCCAGCAGGGCGGCACGGTCGAACTCGGCGACGCCAACGTCAATGTCCTGGCGGCCGCCAAGAAGGTCGAGCAGGCCGCCAAGCAGATCGAGGCCGGCGCCACCGGCGAGGGCGTAGAGCCCGTCGACGTGGAGGTGCTGAAGGCCCACCTGCCGAACGCGGTGGCGGGCTTCTCGCGCACCGAGGTCTCCTCCGGCAGTGGCGGGGTCGGAGGCATCTCCGGCTCCTCCGCCGAGGGCAAGTACCAGAAGGGTGATGCGCGCATCACCCTGACGGTGGTCGACATGGGCGCGGCCGGCGGCGTGCTCGGCATCGCCGGCGCCTTCAACGTCAATTCCTCCAGCGAGAGCGAGGGCCGCTACGAGAAGGTCGGGCGGGTCGACGGCCGCATGACCGTGGAAGAGTTCGACCGCAACTCCGGCCACGGCGAGTACGGCGTGATGGTCGCCGACCGTTTCATGGTGCAGGCCGAGGGCGAGAGCGGCGCCACCATCAACGACCTGAAGGCCGCCGTGACTTCGGTGAACTTCGCCCGGCTGGAAGGCCTGGCCCGCGCGAGCTAGACCGCGCCGAGGTAGACCCGTTCGGCCCGTGGGCTGAGCCGGACGAGGATTTCATGGGCCACCGTGCCCGCCCAGGCCGCCAGATCGTCCAGAAGGACGTGCGGCCCCAGAAGCTCGGCTTCGTGCCCTTCAGACACCGCCGCATCGCCGATCTCTATGGCGATCAGATCCATGTTGACCAGCGCCACGGGCCGCATCGCGCCGGCGAGCCAAGCCTGGCCGACCCCGCCGGAGCGGCGGATGATCCCGTCCGCATAGCCGGCGGCCACGATCGCCAGCCGCATCGGCCGCTCGGCGCGGCGGTGCGAGCCGTAGCCCATCAGCTCACCGGCCGCGACGTCGCGCACATTGATCACCGGCGCGGTCAGGGTGGCGACGGCTTCCAGCCGCGCCTCCGGCCTTTCCTCGGGCCCGCCGCCGAACAGGCTGACGCCGGGCCGCACCTGGTTGAAACGGAAGGCCTCGCCGAGCGCCGAACCGGCCGAGGCCGCGAGGCTCACGGGCAGGTTCGGAAAGCGGGCCTTGGCGGCCTGAAGGCGCTGGAGCTGGAGGGTGTTGCGCGGGTCGGCCGGATCATGCGCCGAGCCGAGGTGGCTGAGCAGGCCCCGCACATCAAGGCCGGCGAGGCGCAGATCGGCCAGTTCGTCGAGCGCCAGGCCTGAGCGGTTCATGCCGGTGTCCACATGCAGGACCGCGGGGCCCTTCCAGCCACGGGCGCGCTCCACCTGCTGGGCGCTCAGCAGCACCGGCGTCAGCCCTGCGGCCGCCATGCGATCCCCGTCGCCCGGCGTCAGGCCGTCGAGCACCAGCACCGCCGGCCCTGGCCCCAGCGCCGCGCGAAGGGCTTCGCCCTCGCTCAGCCGAGCGACGTAGAAGCTGCGCGCGCCCTCGTGGGCCAGGCGCTGCGCCACCGGCGCGACGCCGAGGCCGTAGGCGTCCGCCTTCAGCACCGGGGCGACCTCCGCCCCTTTCGCCCAACCGGCGATGGTGTGGAAGTTCCGCGCGAGCGCGTCGAGGTCGATGGTCAGGCGGGCTTGCGACACGTGGGGCGCTTAGCAAGCTGCGAGGAACGCCGCTAGGCGCGAGGAGAGTCGTTCACACCTCTTCGCTCATCCCCGCGAAAGCGGGGACCCAGGCTTTTTGTGTTAGCTGAACACGCCGGCGCCCTTCGATAAAACACCTGGGTTCCCGCTTTCGCGGGAATGAGCGGAAAAAAGGGGGGGCGCTAGCGCGGCTCGTAGCGGCCTTCGCGCGCCAGGTTGCCGAACTTGGTGAGGTCGGCGTTGAAGCTGAGCTTGATGTTGCCGATGGGGCCGTGGCGCTGCTTGCCGATGATCACCTCGGCCTGGCCGGCGACCTTGTCCATCTCCTCCTGCCAGGTGAGGTGCTCGGGCGTGCCTTCGCGCGGCTCGGTGCGGCTGAGGTAGTATTCCTCGCGGAAGATGAACATCACCACGTCGGCGTCCTGCTCGATCGAGCCGGATTCGCGCAGGTCCGAGAGCTGCGGCTTCTTGTCCTCGCGGTTTTCCACCTGGCGGGAGAGCTGGGCGAGGGCGATCACCGGGATGTGCAGCTCCTTGGCAAGCGCCTTCAGCCCCTGGGTGATGGCGCTCACCTCCTGCACGCGGTTGTCGTTGCGCCCGTCGTTGGCGGTGATCAGCTGCAGGTAGTCGATGATCAGCAGGTCCAGGCCCACCGTGCGCTTCAGCCGCCGGGCGCGGGCCACCAGCTTGGCCAGCGAGATGCCGCCGGTGTCGTCGATGAAGAAGGGTGATTCCTGGATCTCCAGCGCCGCGTCGCGCACGCGGCCGAACTCCAGGGCGTCGATCTCGCCCTTGCGGACCCGGTCAGAGGAGACGCCGGACGCCTCGCCGAGCATCCGCATGGCCAGCTGCTCGGCGCTCATTTCCAGGGAGAAGAAGGCGACCACGCCGCCGTTGACGGTCTTGCGGCTGCCGTCCGGCTGCGGCTCCCAGGCGTAGTGGCGGGCGACGTGGAAGCCGATGTTGGCGGCCAGCGACGACTTCCCCATCGAGGGGCGGGCGGCGAGGATGATCAGGTCCGAGGGATGCAGGCCGCCGAGCTTCTGGTCGAGGTCGACGAGGCCGGTGGACAGGCCCGCCAGGCCCCCGTCGCGGTTGTGCGCCTCAGCGGCCATCTCGACCGCGCCGCGCAGGGCGTCGGCGAAGGAGACGAACCCCTGGCTGACCCCGCCGGTCTCGGCCAGGGCGTAGAGCTGCTGCTCGGCGCTTTCGATCTGGTCGCGGGCCGAGCGGTCGGGATCGGGGGTCGAGGCGTCCAGCGCGATCTCGCCGCCGATGCGGATCAGGTCCCGCCGAAGGGCCAGGTCGTAGATCGCCCGCGCATAGTCCGGCGCGTTGGCCGCCGGCGGGGCGCGGTCGACGAGGTCGGCGAGATAGCGCACGCCGCCGAGCTGTTCGAAGGCCGGGTCGCGCTGGAATTGCTCGGCGATCAGGATCGGCTCGGCGAGCTGGCCCTTGCGGATGTAGCTCTCGACGGCCTCGAACAGGCGGCCGTGGAACGGCTCGTAGAAGTGGCGGCCCTGCAGGTTGTCGCCCAGCCGCTCATAGGCGGAGTTGTCGTAGAGCAGGGCGCCCAGCAGGGCCTGTTCGGCCTCGATGTTCGACGGTTGCTGGGCGGGTTCGGGCTCGCCCGCAGGCGGCCGAAGATCAAGGACTGGGACGAGAGCCATAGGCGTTACGAACATCTTAACGGCGGCGCCGTCGATACGAACAGAAGTAGAACACTAACAGACAAAATGACGCCTGTGGAGAAGCCTCAGGCCTCCGGCGCGGGATCTGTGATGTGCAGCCACGACAGGCGCTCTTCGGCGTTCGAGTGTCCGGCTGGCGGGAAGGCTTCCGGATCGTCGAAGGCGCCGATGTGGAAGTGCACCTCGGTCGGCCAGCGGTCGCCTTCATAGGTCATGACCGAGCCGCAGGTCCCGCAAAAGCCGCGCAGCACGCCGGGGGACGAGGCGTACTTGCGGGGCTCACCCTCCAGCCATCGAACCGCCTCGCGTTCGAAGCCGGCGAAGGCCGAGACCGGCGCGCCGGTGTGCTTTCGACAGCTGTGGCAATGGCAGTAGCCGGTCCACTTGGCCGGGCCTTCGACTTCGAAACGGATGGCGCCGCACAGACAGCGGCCGGTCGAGACGGCCATGGGGGCAAGCTGACGCCGGCCGCCGGCAAAATGCAAGAAGGGCGCGGACCTTGCGATCCGCGCCCCTCCAGCTCTTCAGCGAGAGAGCAGGCTTACCAGTCGACGCTGACGCGCGCGTAGAGGAAGCGCCCGTTGAAGCCGAACGGCGAGTACTGCGGGAAGCCCACCGAGCCCGTCGGCGCGTTGATCGCCGCCGGGGTGTAGTTCGGGTACTCGTCGGTGAGGTTGTTCACGCCGAGCGCGATCCGCACCCCGTAGGGCAGCTGGTAGCGGCCCTCGATGTCGATCAGGGTGGCGTCGCCGGTCTTGTAGTCGAGCGCGGCGTTGTTGTTGCCCACCAGGACGCTGTCGTAGTTCGTGGCCCGCAGGGTGGCCCCGAAGTTGTCCAGCGACCAATCGACGGAGGCCACGAGCTTGCGCTCCGGCGTGCCTTCCTCGAACTGCAGGATGTTGCCGCGGTCGAACAGCGGCTGCGGCTGCTGGGCGGTCAGCGGCGGCACCTTGTCCACCTCGGTCTTGTTGAAGTTGGCCGCGGCCGTGAAGTCGAAGCGGCCGGCGGTGTCGGTGATCAGGCGATAGCGGCCGACGATGTCGAGGCCGGTGGTGGTGGTCTCGACTCCGTTCAGGAAGAAGCGGGCCGCGCTGACGCCGTAGGGCGCCAGGATCGCCTGGATCGCCGCCGTCGCGCCCGGAGGCGTGCTCGGCGTCGCGACGCCCAGGCTCTCCGAGTAGACGATCCGGTCGTCGATGTTGATGTGATAGGCGTCGGCGGTCAGCTCGAACCCGCCGGTGCGGAAGACGAGGCCCCCCGAGAAGTTGACCGAGGTCTCCGCGTCGAGCGGCTTGGCGCCGAGGGCGATGGCCACCGGGTCGGTGACCCGGAAGGTGCCGGCCTCGATCAGCTGGCTCACCGGCTGGCCGT